>DTYU01000212.1 GCA_012961725.1 Desulfotomaculum sp. | reverse complement strand
GTCGCCGGGAAAGGTCTTTCACCCCGGAGCGGAAGCGCCCGGCCGCCCGTAGCGCGCGCTCGACCCGGCTCCGGTAATCCGCCCCGTGGCGCGCGGCAAGCACCTGAGCCACACCCTGGCGGATTAATTCGGCCAGCGAGACTCCCTCCGCGGCACTGATCTTTTTTAAAGCGGTGAACTGCTCCTCCGTTAATTGAACCTGCGTTCGAATCATCGCTTTTCCTCCTTTTTAGCATGCTTACATTCATTTTAGCATAATGTTATAGGGGTTTCAAGTACCAAGGAAGGGGAAAGACCAGCTTTCCGGTTCTGGCGTCCGACTGCAGAAAAAACCTTGAGGTGAATGAATCAGTCGGCGGCATCCTCCTGATCGCTCCAGGCAACGAGGTTCGGCTTTGGGTCGAGAATGGATAAATACTGTTCCATTACCCCGTATCGCCCCTGGGGATCCAATTCCTTGTAGCGGTAGTATTTGGCTAAGCGGTCGGCCGGTCTCATCCAGCCAAGGTGTTTTACACGGAGTTCGCTTTTCACCCACCTCAGCTCCGTGATGTTCTTAGGAAAACGCCCGCAGTGCTGGGGGGTCTCGTGCCACTGGTAGTCAAAGCCCGGTATATACCTGACCATAAACGGCCGGTAAAAATGGTGAGCCCTCCAGTGAGTGTCCTCGCGGTAGTATCCTTCGGCCCACATATCGTACAAGCGGAAAAGGTAGACTTCTGCCTCCTGATCGGCCGCTAATGCCGGAAGCCGCCATACCGCCCGTTCTTCAAACTCCTCGTCTGCATCGAGGATCAGGATCCAGTCGGGATCCGTCCCCACCGCCAACTCCCAGAGCTGCTTGCGAAGAATGATTTCGTTTCCAAATGAAGGTTCTTTGTTGGTGGTTACGGTCAGCGGGATGCTGTGCAGCACCCGCCGGCAGACCAGAGCGGTGTCGTCATCACTCGCGTCGTCAAGGATAACGGCGCTGTTCACGTACTGGACCGCCTGTTCAAGAACCCTTTTTAGATAGCGATCGGCCTCGTTCCTTACCAGCATCGCCAGGGTGATTCGGCTTCCTTTTGTTTTTTGATATCTTGCCGCAGGGGCTGCCGCGCAGGGACCATCGGCTGTCACTTCCGGAAAATGTTGTTTCTTATACATTCTAAGGCCGGACAGTTCTGACTCGCGGTAGATGTGGTAAGGCGGGTAATGAGTATCGGCATAAAGTTCCAACCCAAGGACGGCGGCCCGGATGCAGAAGTGCCGGTCCTCACCGGCCAGCCCCAAGTTATATATCTTGCTGAAAGAGACGCCCGTAGAGATCGCTCTCCGGCTGATCAGGGTGCATGCCCCCAGCCCGCCGACCTTGTAGGTACCCGGACACTTCAGCATCCTAAGGAAATCCTTCACCCGCCTTTGGATCTCATCTTTGCAGAGTTCTTCACCCCGCTTCAGATGATACAGACGATAATCGTCGCCAAGCCAGACCTGGGGCAGGGGAATGATCCCCGGCTGCCAGTTGGTCCAGTAGACTTCGGAAACGATATCCTTTTCTAAGCCTATAAGATGAATCAGCGTCTTCGGGTGCAACATCAGGTCGGAGTCAACTAAGAACAAATAATCAAAGCCCTCGTCGCGTGCCAGTTCAATGAAGCGGTTCTTGTAAGCGGCCACCTTCCAGATGAGATCCTCCCGCCAGTAGTGCGTGGTTTCGTCGCAATGGTAATCGCCCAGGGTCCCGCCCGGGAAGATCCGCACGCCGTCCCTGCCGGCGGCGAACTGCCGCAGCAGCGGATTTTCCTCATCGTGATCATCAATAAAGGCGTACTCGACCGCCAATCCCGCTGTCTCTAATTGGGCAAGGGACCACAGGAATTCGCTCAGGATCGCCGGCTTTTGCCGTACCGGACTGGCGACAAGCACC
>DTYU01000211.1 GCA_012961725.1 Desulfotomaculum sp. | reverse complement strand
GGTCACGAGTCCGTGGGCTTGGTGTAATATTCCCTTTTTACTTTCGAGGGGAAGGAAAAAGGTACGCCTGACCGAAGTACAACGGTTATGACCAGCGAAGTAGGAGCGGGTCCCGCAGAAGGACGCCGGGCTTTAAAGACTCGATTTAAAAGAATGACTCCTCACCAGATTTTGGTGTGGGGGTTTTTGTTTCTTATTGCCGCCGGCACTCTTCTGCTCAGCTTGCCAATCTCGGTGAGACCGGGGGGGGACAACGGCCTTCTTACGGCATTGTTTACCACTACTTCGGCGCTCTGCGTTGTCGGTCTTGTAGTGGTAGATACGGGGACCAATTGGTCTACCTTCGGCCACGTGGTGATACTGCTTATGATCATGGTCGGCGGTATGGGGTTTATGGCGGCGGCCACCCTGATTCTTGTGCTCGCAGGGAAAAGGATCGGCTTGCGCCAGCGGCTGCTGATACAGGAATCCTTAGGACAGCCTCGGGCCGGCGGGGTCGTCTCGTTGATCATTCAGGGTGTGGCTATCGCGCTGGCGGTGGAGTGCCTGTGTGCACTGGTTCTTGCGGCCCGGTTTATCCCGGATTTCGGTTGGGGTCATGGACTTTGGATGAGCATCTTTCACAGCATATCTGCATTTAACAATGCAGGTTTCGACCTTTTCGGGGATTTCCGGAGCTTGACGGCGTATACCGACGATGTATTGATAAGCCTCGTTATCGCCGTTTCGGTGCTTTTCGGCGGTCTTGGGTTCATTGTCCTGGTCGAGCTATGCACAGGACGCTCCCTTAGGAAGTTATCCTTACACAGTAAAGTAGTGCTGGCTACCACTGCGATCCTCCTTGCGCTGAGCGTACCATTCATATTTCTTGTAGAATACAGCCATTCCTTTGCCCACTTAAGCGGCGCAGGCAAAGCAGTTGCCTCGTTTTTCCAGGCGGTCACCGCGCGTTCAGCCGGGTTCAGCACGACCCCGACCGGTGACCTGCACCCGGCGACTCTTTTCTTTACAATCGGCCTCATGTTCATTGGTGGCGGGCCAAGTTCGGTAGCCGGCGGCATCAAGGTTACAACCTTCGCTATCCTTGTGCTGCTTGTATGGAGCCTGTTCCGCGGTCGGAGCGATGTAGATGTGGCAAGACGGAGAATTCCGCATCACCTGGTGGTCAAGGCGGTATCGCTCGCCTTGATTATAGGCTTCCTGATTATGTTGGTCGCCGCCATCCTTTGTATTACGGAAGAGGCGGACCCTCTCACCATCCTGTTTGAAGCCACCTCTGCCGTGGGTATTGTCGGCCTCAGTATGGGCTTGACGCCGTATCTTTCACCGGTCGGCAAGTTATTGATTATCGTCTGCATGTTCATTGGGCGTTTGGGCCCGCTAACCGTAGCTCTGGCGTTAACATACCATCACAAGAAATACAGGTTGCGGTATCCGGAAGAACAGGTCCTATTCGGTTGATATCTGGTAGATGATGCGGGGGCTTTCCAACGGCCGCCATTTTTGTCATGGAAGGGGTTTTACGTGGCGCTTATAGTCTGGCTTTTCGGAGACATTCCCGCGCAGGGTGATCACCCCGGGTGACCGCCGGATGGTTGCCCGGCCGTGCTGCCGCTCAGTTACTATTTTTACAAAAAGGCGCTTGCCAAGAGTTTCGGCGAGCGCGTCCGCCTGATCTATCAGTATTTGCGGGCTCCGGGAGAGTACGCGGGGGCAGCCGACCTCGCTGCCCGGATTTGCGCCGAGGGATTGTCGCTGCCGGTGGTGGCAGTAGGCCGGGAGATCGCTATTGCAGGCAGGCTGCCCACCGTTGAGGAGTTCCTAACTGAGGTTAGACGGAGAATCTCTGCGGATTGAGGGGCCACGGTGTTTACCTGTTAGGTAATCTTATATCTTATCTAATTCGGGCAAAAGAGGTGTCTGCCCGTGTTACATACAGTATGCAAGGGACAGGCGAAATGAAAAATGCAAAATGTTGCCTCAGGATAATTTCGAAAAGACGTCCACAAACGGCATAAGGAACAGGCTCTTGGAAGAATAAGTGCTTTTGTGCAAGCAACAGTTGCCTGTTCCCACTGGAAGCTGCCTGTCCCGGCGGTTGAAAAACCCTAATGGATTGGAATCCGCACTGAACGGCGCCTGCCGGCTTCCGTTTTCGGCATGCGGACTTCAAGTACGCCGTTTCGATAACTGGCGGAAGTTTCCTCGGGTTTCACCTCGACCGGCAGGCTTACTGTTCTGCTGAATGCCCCGTAGTACCGTTCGCCGTGCAGCAGCCCTTCTTCCCGGTGCTCGTATCCTCGCTTGAGCTCCCCGCGCAGTGTCAGGCTGTCAGGCGTTACGGTCACTTCGACATCCTCTTTTGATTCGAGCCCCGGGATCTCTGCAACCGCCACTACGTCGTTGTCGGTCTGATAGAGATCCATCCGCGGCGCGGCGACTTCGCCCGGAATGCCCCAGCGAAAGCCGAAACCGGGCCGCAGCACTTCCCACAACCGGTTCATCTGCTCCCGCAGACTGGAAATTTCTCCGAAAGGATCGCGCCGCCTCAGCGTCATAGGAAATTCCTCCTTGTAATTCGTCCTTTTTGTATATCTATTCCCATTGAAAAGGGTACTGTATGCAGGATAAAACGCTTTGCCTGCGAAAAAATGTTTTAAGGAGGAAAAGACCATGAACTTAACAACCGCGCTTCTGATCGCGCGGGAGAGTTTTGGCCGGTGTATTCCTTCAGTGGTTGCACCCAAGGCGGGGGTTTATGCCGACCCAGAGGGAAGGCTCGCGGTTCCTTTTTACGGCCGGGAGTATCGTATACCCGTGCGGCAGGGCGAGGAAATGCCGGTACCGGTAGAGATACTCCTGCTGCATTACTTGACAAGGGCCTCTGGTGTTTTACCCGGCGGAGAAAAGGTCTCCTTCAAGGAACTCCCGGACGGTTTCATTTATAATGAACCGTTTACCAACAGGGTGTTAAGACCGCTGGTGGCGGCTTTTGGGGAGCAACCGCAACTGCTTTACCAGGCAGGAGCGGCAGCGGGAGGAAAGCCGGTGCCTTTCGGGGATGCGGCAGTAGAGATTCGGGCCCTGCCGCGCGTCCCCCTGACCTTCATTATTTGGGCGGGCGATGAAGAGTTCGGGCCTAGCGGCGGTGTTCTCTTCGATGCCACGGCTCCCGCGTATCTCAGCACCGAAGACTGCGTAATCGTGGCGCAAATGGGGGTCAGCGTGCTTCGCGCGCTGAGTTGGGAATCACGGGTCGAAAGCCGCTGAGAAGTGAGATTGATGGACTACTATTTTCGTGGAGAGTTCTTCATGGGAACGTATCATTCGTGATAATTTAGTATGGTGTCCCTGTAATTTTTTTGGGGAGGGAAGGCTTTGTTGCGGGAAAAAAACCTTGGTTCGAAGTATGTTTTCCGGGGGAGAATACTCAACGTCAGGGTGGATACCGTACTTTTGCCTGACGGGCGTGAAAGCACCCGTGAAATTGTGGAATATTCAGGTGCGGTGGCGGTCGTGGCGCTTACCGCGGCGATGGAGGTGGTGTTGGTACGCCAGTACCGGCACGCCGTTGGGCGGGAACTGATCGAAATACCTGCGGGAAAGATCGAGGAGGGCGAAGAGCCGGAGGCCTGCGCGCGCCGGGAGTTAATGGAAGAAACAGGCTGTAGGGCCGATTCATGGCGCTGTCTCGGCCGTTTCTATTCGACCCCCGGTTTTAGCAGTGAATTAATGTACCTCTACCTGGCACGGGATCTCACCTTGTCCCAAGAGGTCCCGGACGAAGAGGAGTTCCTCCAGGTAGTCCGGGTACCGTTTGGGAAGGCTTTGGATATGGCGCTGGCGGGCGAGATTTGCGACGCCAAATCAATATGCGGGTTGCTCTGGGCCAGCCGGGTGATCGAGAGATTCGAGGTTCGAGGTTCGGGTTCGAGGGACAGGACAGGAGACGCCCCTTCTTTATTGTGAATGCTGAATTCCGACTTCAGACTTCTTTTTTGAGCTATAGATGATGGTTTTACCTTTTAGGATAGCCTTGCCGTCGACTAAAGGCTTCACCGGCGGGGCGGCGGCAATACCTGCGATGGAGAGAGCGGTTGGGGCGAATTTCCTGGAGAAGACTACGGCCGACCTGTCACCGTAGATGCCGGCGTTGGCGACACCCGAAAGCGTGCCGAGCACCACGATGCTGCCGGCCGCGTTTACCGAAGCACCTGCGTGTACGTCCCCTGTGATGACAAAGTGTTTTTCCGTCACCACGGACTGGCCGCTGCGAAGGCTCTGCCGTACTAAAAGGGCCTGCCCGGCGCCGACCGGCAGGGGCGGCTCAATGGGAACAGCGGAACCGGTCTGAGTTCGGGCTCTTCGCGGCAAGCCGATGTCAAGTGCCGGCTCTGCAGCTTTGCGGCTTGTTGCTTCCTGGGCGGCGGGAAGGATGCTCTTTTCTTCATAGACTAAGCCGTATTCAGCCACTATTCGGAGCAGTTCTTGCTTATATTCTGCGGATAGATCTTTTTTGCCGTGATAAAAGGTGAAACGGGCCCCGCGAAAGAAGTCACGGGCGTTCTCCAATTGGCGCAGAAGACCCTGCTTCAACTCCTCCACATCACAGGTCGGATTGAGTATAATAACCAGACCGTTGCGTGTTCCCTTGATTTGAACTTCCCGGCTTTTCGCCACGATTCTTCACCTCGAACTATTCTTCAAGACCAAATACTCTTCTTCGAGAGAAAAAGTCATTTTCCTCCTTTATCCTGGTCAAGTCGTATGTTTTCCGGTAAAGTTCTGCACTTGTACCGGCAAAAGCGGGTATATTAATATAGCAAATACATCAGGCTTAACCTTTGGTGATTATTGACGGAGGAGGTTATCTGTTTTGCCGGAGTGGCGCAAAGATCCTGTGGTAGACCGCTGGGTGGCCGTCAGCACGGAAAGGGCAAAACGCCCGACCGATTACCGGCGGACGGTTGAACAAACGAAACGGGAACGATGCCCGCTGTGTGAGGGACACGAGGGGGATACGCCGCCGGAGGTCCTGGCTTTCCGGAGTATCGGCAGTGAACCCAACCACCCTGGCTGGTGGGTGCGGGTGGTCCCCAATAAATTTCCGGCGTGTCGTGTCGAAGAAGATAATGAGGTGTATCAGGAAGATATTTACTTCAAGAGGCGGGGCGTGGGGGCGCATGAGGTGATCGTCGAGACTACGAATCATGAGCCCAACTTGGTGAACCAAACGGAATGGCAGATTGCGGAGGTGATCTGGGCTTGGCGGGCGCGTTCCCTTGACCTGCGCAGGGATAAGCGGTTGAAATATGTTTCAATTTTCAAGAACAAGGGTTCTATCGCCGGCGCTTCGCTTGAGCATGCACACTCGCAGCTCATTGCTTTACCGATGGCACCGATAGAGATCCGCGAAGAGCTGGCTGGTGTAAAGGCGTACAAAAAAATGAATCGACGCTGCGTATTTTGCGACGTCTGGCGGTACGAGGCCAAAACCAGGGAGCGCGTCGTGGTGGAAGGCGACTGCTTCTTGTCCTTTGTGCCTTACGCTGCGCGGTTTCCCTTTGAGATGTGGGTGGTACCGAAGGAGCACCAACACGATTTCGTACAGATTCACGAGGCCGGGGTGCACGACCTCGCCGGGGTGCTCCGGGAAAGCCTGCGCCGGCTGGCATGGACGGTTTACGACCCCCCGTACAATATGATCCTGCATACCGCTCCGGTCAATGAGGCTGCCTGCGAGGATTACCACTGGCACATCGAGATCCTGCCGCGCTTGACGATTATCGCGGGATTCGAACTCGGAACCGGCTACTATATCAATCCGACGCCGCCGGAGATGGCCGCCGCGGCGATGCGGGAAGCGGGGGACTGGTGTCCCGAAGTGATTGGCGCGGTTCAGGAGGTGAGGGCTGGTGCTTGACCGGCCGCTTAAGGTCCTCTTCGTCTCTTCGGAGGCTGTTCCTTTCGCAAAGGTCGGCGGGCTTGCGGACGTCGCCGGTTCGTTGCCCAAAGCCCTGTCCGTCGGGGCGGATGAGCAAGGGAACGATGTGCGGGTAGCGCTCCCTTACTATAAAGGGATCGAGGGTGCCGAGTATCTGCTCGATTTCCCCGTGCCCCTGGCGGAGCAGTTCAGGACCTGTATTCTAAAGAAAAGCAAGATTGAGGCGCTCTGGAAAAACCAGGTTCGTGAGGTGCCGGTCTATTTCACCGCGAACTACCATTACTTTTACCGCGACGGGATTTACGCCTTTAACGACGATGACGAGCGGTTCGCCTTTTTCTGTTACGCTGTTTTGGAGATGCTGCCGCACCTTGGCTGGCAGCCGGACATAATTCATTGCAACGACTGGCAGACCGGGCCGATCCCGCTGCTTCTGAAGACTCGCTACGCCGACAATCCTTTTTACCGGAAGATATCCACGGTCTTTACCATCCACAACCTCCAGTATCAGGGAAACTTCCCGCGGGAAGCCTTGAGGCTGTTTGGCTTAGGCGATGAGTACTTCAAGCCCGAGCGCCTGGAGTTTTACGGGAACTTCAGTTTCATGAAGACAGGGCTTCTGTATGCCGACGTTATCAATACCGTAAGCCGCACGTATGCCCAGGAGATTCAAACACCGGAGTTCGGTGAACGGATGGACGGCCTGCTGCGGATGCGCGCCAAGGATCTTTACGGGATTCTGAACGGGATTAACTACCATGAGTTCAATCCGGCGACAGACCCGCGCATCCACCGGAATTACAGCGTGAGCAACATTGAGGATAAGAAAGACAACAAATTTGCCCTGCAGAAAGAGATGGATCTGCCGTTCAAGGATATACCGGTAATGGGTATCGTCTCTCGACTGGTGGCGCAGAAGGGGCTGGATCTCGTTGATGAAATCGCCGAGGAACTGATGCATCTCGACATCCAGCTGGTGGTGCTCGGTAGAGGCGATCCATACTACCATAAGATGTGTGAAACCCTCAAGCGGCGCTACCCGCAGAAGATGGGGCTCAGGCTCGGTTTTAACCCGGTCTTGGCGCAACGGATATATGCAGGAGCGGATATCTTTTTGATGCCGTCGCAGTTCGAGCCCTGCGGCCTTGGACAGTTGATCGCCATGCGTTACGGAACGATACCGGTTGTGCGCTCGATTGGCGGCCTGGCCGATACGGTCACGGAGTTTGACCCTACCACCTTGTCCGGCAACGGATTTGTCTTCACAGAATACAGCGCGCGGGATCTCTATGCCGCCATAGCGCGGGCGTTGAAGCTCTGCCGGGATAATCCGGAGATGTGGCAGCGCTTGGTAAGAAACGCGATGTCGCTCGACTTCTCCTGGGCCCGCTCCGCAGTGGAATACCTGCAGTTGTACCGGGAAGCCATTTCGCGTAATGCCGCTGCTTAATAGGTGGAACGTGGGAGGTTCTCTGCCTCCGCCGCTTTGCGACCCGGCAGGCAGGCAGGTGAGATTTCCTGGAGGGAAGTCCACAGAGCGAATTTCTTCGTCAAATTTCCCTTCTTACCTCCTGCCTTTTAATTCTCAGTTGGCAGTTCCCATGGAAAAACGGCTGAAATATCAGTCTTGCCGTTCTTCACCCGGATCCCAGGAAATGGCAAAGATTTCAAGCCGGCCCTCGTCGTCAATGTACGTTTCTATCTCCCGCTGCGGTTTGGTGATTTCGGCCACCTGCTTTCCAACGTACAAAATCACGCCCGGGTAGGATTTTTTGATCGCTATCTTTTTTTTCCGGGCCACTTTGATGATGGTTTTGACCCCAATATCCGAACCGGCTTTCCCGATAGAAACGCTGTCCTGGGCTTCGATCTCCCCGCCCCGGAGGCTACCCTCGATTTTGACCCGGCCGCCCGCACGCAGGTTTGAATTGAAAGCCCCCTGTCCGGTGATGTATATATCCCCGGTAGCCTCTATGTTGCTGTTGAGCGCGTACTGGGCCACAACTTTTGCATGCGCGCCGGAAATCAGTTGCGAGATCTCCGACTGCATCTGTGAAAGGTTTTCAAGCGCCTCTTTAACAGGCTCGAGGCCGCCGTAGGTGGCGATACCGAGCTTCAGAAACATCTCTTTCAAACTCATAACAGTATCCCTGAATCTGGAGGGCAGTTTAATCTTGAACTGCGGCGCCGATTCTACTATTTCTGCGAGATCCTTGGTTATATGGGGGATGCGCTGAAATCTTTGGTCTATCAGCAGGAGGAGTGCCGCGGCCGGGGCGAGTGTCTCGTTACGTGCGGCGGCGTGCTCCATTAGCGGCCGCACGCTTTTGACCGCCTGGACCAGGAGCTGTACGAGTTCCGCCACCGTTCCCTTCAGTTTTTCGTAGTAGACCCGTTGACCGCCGGCGCGAATGGAGCTTGAGATAATGCTGCGTGCGGTTACGCTTCCTTGAGCATCGATGACGGCTTCGGCCACTTCCCCCCCGATGCTGACATCACCCGCGGCTTCCACCTTCATCGCCTCGCGCACGTTTCCGGTGATCTTCACCGGGCCGGGGAACTTTACGTTACCGGTCGTAAGGTCTACGTCACCTCTAATTGTAAGCTGCGGGTCAACGGAAATGATACACCGGCCGCCCGACTGGCGGCATATAGGGCGCCCGCTTGTGGCGGCGGTAACCGATTTTCCGTCATCGCTCAGAGTGGCGCCGTGCCCTGCCTCGAGTTCTACGGGTTTCGGCGGTGAGGGGTGAACCTCTTCTCCGTTTACCCGGTAACCGGGTTTACCGGGGACACCGGGGTGCTTTGTGGCTAACAAGGATCCGGCCTCCACCGACGAAAAGAGCCCGAGATCCCGGTAATCAACCGTGCCGTCCTCGGAAATCAGTGGCTTTCCTTCTTCCGTAAGGCTGAAGTGGAGCTCCACCTTTTCGTCGATCGATGGTTCCGGGCTTGTCCCCTCAGCAATGAGAAACCGTCCGTTGGCCGGTCTTTCATAAAGCGAGTTGAGGGTCTCTTCGATAATGCCATAGGTGACATTATGCTCGGTTAGCAGTCTTTGCAGCGCCTCTTTTTCGAGGGGCATGACCTCTTCGGTTACGGCTTCTGCTTCGAGAACCAGGCTTTGCTGCGGGTCGGTGTCGGGTATGCGGTAGCTGGTTCGCTTTGTCAACCGGACGTCGAGGTAGGCCTCAGACTTATTCCGTGCCACCATCACCGCCACCCGCCCCGGTTCTTCCTGAACTTCTGGTTCGATGATTATTTTGTCTTCCTCACGAACGGGGGTTGCCTCGTGCTTTTCGGCGCCATTCACATAAAGACGGACCCTCGGTCCTGGAATGATGTTGGCTAAAGCGGCATCGCCCTGAGGATTCCGTACATAGACCTTGCCGGCTTTGACCCAGGCCGAACCGGGTTCATTTGTTTCATTCTCTTCCATTGGTCTCCCCTCCGAAGATGAATTTCGGGGACACAATGCTAAATTTGAAAATGGGGTTTTTGCAGGTGAATCCTCTATATTCTATTTCGGTATTTTGAGGGCCGAGATTTACTGTTTCCCTGTAGTCCTGTCAGGGAATCAAGGCGATGCCGATAAAGCCGCCGATCGTGCCGCCTGTGGCCAGGAGGAAAAACTTTTTTAGCAGCATAGCGGAAGTTACCGGTCCGGGGATGAGACTGAGGGCGGCCAGCCACAAAATCAGGAAGATGGCCGTTCCCGCAGCGGCGCCGTGAATGAGCCCCCTGCAGCCTGCGTACCTTGAAGCGAGACAGCCGGCGAGCATCCCGCTGAGGAAGAGGATGAATGACACTACGTAGGGGAAACTGCTTTCGGAGATGTTAGTGAAATAAAAAAGACAAGCGGTCAAAATGGTGCCTGCAAATGAAGCCAGGGCACCGGCCAGCGTGCCGCGTCCGACCGCAAGCAGGTCAAATCCCTTTACCGGTTCCTTCCGTAGCTTACCGGGCATTTTTTCACCCCGCCATGACCGTTTTTGTTCTGAATTTTATGCGGGGGTAGCGGATGGCAGAACTCCCGGGATAATAAAGCTCAGAGAGATGGTTGCTTTGTTGCAACTCCTAAGCGGGGTGTGATAAAATATCGCTGGCTGCAAGACGTGTTCAGTCCTGTTTATGCCCGTGCTTCACGGTACGGGTTTGTTGGTTTTATCAAAGGGTTTCAAGGAGCAATTGGCATGAAGAAGCCGCGGGGCGTCCACGACATTCTTCCCGGCGAGGTTGAGCGCTGGCAGCACCTTGAAGGCGTCATTCGCGAACTCACGCGGGTCTACGGGTACCGGGAAATACGCACTCCGGTCTTTGAGTTCACAGAACTCTTTCAGCGTGGGGTGGGGGAAGAGACTGACATCGTTGCCAAGGAGATGTACTCCTTTCCCGACCGGCGCGGGCGGAGCCTTTCGCTCCGCCCGGAGGGGACGGCGCCGGTGGTGCGCGCGTTTATCGAAAACAACCTGCACACCTGGCCGCAGCCGGTAAAACTTTACTACACGGGGCCGATGTTCCGGTATGACCGCCCGCAGGCCTGGCGCTACCGTCAGTTTCACCAGTTCGGGGTTGAGGTTTTCGGGTCTGCCGACCCGGCAGTCGATGCCGAGGTCATCGCCCTGCTGATGGAGTTCTATGAGAGAATCGGGCTCAAGGAGCTCACCTTGGAGATCAACAGCGTCGGGTGTGCCGAGTGCCGGGCAGATCTGACAGGTGCGCTCCGGAACTATTTCACCAGCAGATTAAAAGAACTCTGCCGGGATTGTAGAGCACGGCTTGGGCGGAACCCCCTGCGGCTGCTCGACTGCAAAGAAGAAAAGTGCCGCGGATTGGCAAGAGAAGCCCCCGTACCCCTGCAATTCCTCTGTTCACGCTGTGAGGCGCACTTTCAGGCTGTGCTGAAGGAGCTTGAGACTTTGAATATCGGCTATGCCATAAATCCCTGCTTGGTCCGGGGCCTCGACTATTACACCGGTACCGCCTTTGAGGTGACGGTTTTGGATGCCGGGGCGCAGAACGCGCTTGGCGGCGGCGGCCGTTATGATAATCTTGTTGAGACCTGCGGCGGGCGGCCGACACCCGGGGTGGGCTTCGCGGTCGGCCTTGAGCGCACCCTGTATGCACTCGAACAGCAGGGGGTGAAACTGCCTGGTGCAGCCTCTCTGGAAGCATTTGTGGCTACCGCAGGGGAAGTCGCTGCGGCAAAGCTGTCCGGGGTCTTGCGCCTGCTCCGTGAGGCCGGTATCGCGGCGGACAGGGACTACACCGGCCGCGGGCTGAAGGGCCAGTTGAAGCAGGCGCACCGGCGGAGTGCGAGATGGGTGGTCATCTTAGGTGATGAGGAACTGAGCCGCGGAAACATGGCCGTCCGCGACATGGATACGGGCGAGCAGGCGGAACTCCCCGAGACAGAACTGGTTCGTTGGCTGAGGACGCGGCAAAGCAAGACCGACGTCTTGGTGAAAGACTATTAGGAGGGCAAGCGTCGATGGCGGCAGCAGCGTTATACCGGACGCACTATTGCGGCAGCCTGGGGGAAGGGGAGATAGGGGAGAGCGTGGTTCTTGCCGGCTGGGTGCAGACCCGGCGGGATCACGGCGGCCTTATTTTTTTGGACCTCAGGGACCGCGAAGGGGTTGTCCAGGTCGTTTTCAGCCCGGACGTAAGCGGGAAGGCGTTTGAACTCGCCGGGACGGTTCGGGGGGAGTACGTGGTCCAGGTGGAGGGGCGGGTGAGGAGGCGCCCCGAGGGAACGGAGAACCCGAGGCTTAAGACCGGTAAGATCGAGGTGTACGCCGTCTCGTGCCGGATCCTGAACCGGGCCAAGACGCCGCCCTTTTATATCGAGGACGGCGTTGGCGTCGACGAGGACCTGCGGCTCAGGCACCGCTATCTTGACCTCAGGCGGCCGGAGATGCTCCGCGCGCTCAGGATGCGGCACCGGGCGGCGAAAGCGGCACGGGACTTCCTCGATTCATTGGGCTTCTGGGAGATAGAGACCCCGGTGCTTACCAGGAGCACGCCGGAGGGGGCACGCGATTACTTAGTGCCAAGCCGGGTGAATCCGGGTCGGTTTTACGCCCTGCCGCAGTCCCCGCAGCTTTTTAAGCAGGTCTTGATGGTGGCGGGTGCGGAGCGGTACTTTCAGATCGTGCGCTGCTTCCGAGACGAGGATCTGCGTGCAGACCGGCAGCCCGAGTTCACCCAGATCGACATCGAGATGTCCTTCGTGGGTATGGACGACGTGCTTGCGCTCAGTGAGGCCTTGATACAAGTTGTTTGCCGGGAGGTTACGGGGACCGAGGTTCCCCGTCCGTTCCCCCGGCTGACTTACCAGGAAGCCATGTCAATTTATGGTACAGACAAACCGGACATTCGCTACGGTATGCATCTTGTAGAAGTGACGGATATCGTAGCCGGGTCAGGCTTTAAGGTATTTGCCCGTGCCGTTGGAGAAGGCGGCTGCGTGAAAGGGATCGCCGTGCCCGGAGCGGCCGAATTCAGCCGGCGGGAGATCGATGAGCTGACCCGCTACGCGGCGGCTTTCGGCGGAAAAGGCCTGGCCTACATCCAGGTGACGCCTGAAGGACTGAAGTCCCCGATCCTGAAGTTTTTCGAACCGGAAGAGGTCGAAGCGCTTGTCGCGCGCTTTGAAGCCAAAGCGGGAGACCTGTTGCTTTTTGTGGCGGATAAGCGACCGGTGGCGGACCGAAGCCTGGGGGCGCTGCGCACCCATTTCGCGGGTCTTTTGGGGCTGATCCCGCCGGGCTTCGCCTTTGTATGGGTCGTCGATTTTCCGCTTCTCGAGTATGACGTGGACGAAAAACGGTACGTTGCGGTACACCATCCCTTTACAGCGCCCCTGGAGGAAGACATTCCGATCTTGTTTACCGACCCCGGGCGGGTGCGTGCCCAGGCGTACGACTTAGTGCTGAACGGGGTAGAACTGGGCGGGGGTAGCATCCGCATCCACCGACGGGAGATCCAGGAGAAGCTCTTTGAGGCGATAGGGATGCCCCTTGAGGAAGCAGCGGAAAAGTTCGGTTTTCTCCTTGAGGCCTTTGAATACGGGGCACCGCCGCACGGGGGGATCGCCTTCGGTTTCGACCGGCTGCTGATGCTGCTGCTCGGCCGTAAAACCATCCGCGATGTCATCCCCTTCCCGAAGACCCAGAGCGCCCAGGACCTAATGACGCTGGCACCCGCCGCGGTGACGGACCGTCAACTCGCGGAGCTTCATATACGGCCGGACGTGAAGGAACAGAAAAAGTCATAACCGGCGCGCTCTTTCACGTCAAGGATTTGCTAATGAGCGTTATTGCCACCGATTATCCGCGGTAATAAGATGTAAGCAGGACCTAAAGATACAGAGGTGCACGTTTTGCCGCAAAATCCGCCGCTAGTAACGATGGTCCTGATGCTGTTGGGGGGTATGGGGCTCCTCCTATACGGTATCAGCGTGATGAGCGAGGGGCTCCAGAAAATCACCGGACAAAGACTGCGCCAGGTCTTAGGGTCTGTAACCGGCAGGCCCTTCTTGGGGCTTGTTGCCGGCGCGCTGATCACCGTTCTCTTCCAGAGCAGTACGGCAACGACGGTTATTCTCGTGGGTTTGGCGAATGCCGCCGTGGTCAAGCTGCGCCAGTGCATGCCGGTGATCTTAGGCGCGGACATCGGCACCACGGTGACCGCCCAGCTTATCGCCCTGAAGGTGACCGAAGTATCGCTGCCCATTGTGGCCGTTGGGGCCACCATCATTTTTTTTACCAAAAGGGACCGGTACCGGCGGGTAGGCCAGGCGATCATCGGTTTTGGGCTGTTGTTCTTAGGCCTCAAGATAATGGCGGACGCGATGGTGCCGCTGCGAGACTCCACCTTGTTTCGGGACGCCCTTTTGCAGGTGGGCAGCAGCCCGCTGCTGGCGCTTGTATTGGCGGCCGTTTTTACCTTCTTGGTACACAGCAGTGCGGCGGTGCTTGGTATCATCGTGGTACTCGCAACGCATGGGCTGATCGATGCCCTTTCCGCTTTTTACTTTATTTTGGGTGCCAACATCGGCACCTCCTTTACCGCGGTCTTGTCCAGCCTCGGCGCGCAACGCGAAGCCCAGCGGGTCGCGGCGGCGCACTTCTTTGCCAAGTTTGGCGGGACCTGCCTCGTCTTTCCTTTTGCGGTGCCGTTTGTTCACTGGTTGACTACCGTCACGGCCTCGCCGAGTTTCCAGGTGGCCAACGCCCATACCCTCTTTAATATCTTCATCGCCTTTGCCTTCCTCCCTTTGCATAGGATCGGGGCGACTCTCTTGGAGCGGCTCATTCCTGAGAAAAAGATGCCGGAGTTCGAACCTAAGTACCTCAGCGAAGCCCTGCTCGATACTCCTTCCATCGCCCTTGGTCTGGTTTACCGGGAGGTGGCGGGGCTTTCTTCCGAGGTCTTGCGGGTCTTTCGCGACGTGGACCGGGTTTTGCGTTTAAATGACTTCGGCCTTATCGATCGCATTACGCATAAGGAAAACGTAATCAACGTTCTCTTTTCAAAGGCTACGGCTTACCTGACCCTGCTTTTGCGCAGGCCGTTGCACCGCAACGAGTTCGCGAAAGGCATGGGTCTCTTCAAGGTTTTGAATGATCTTGAACTAATAAGCGACATCATCAGCAAGAATATCGTGCCTTTGCTGCAAAACAAGATCAAGGAAAGGATAGTCTTTTCAAAGACCGGATGGGAGGAGCTGGTCCTCATGTATGAAGAGGTCTGCCTGATGATGCGTCTCACCCATAAAGCCTTGGTAACGGCGGATTACTGCCTTGCGGAGCAGGCCGTCAAGCTGCACCCGAAGATACTCAAGTTGGAGCGCGGGCTGAAAAGCACCCATCTCTACCGCTTGCAAAAGGGTGTAAGGGAGACTGAACGCTCTTCACGCCTTCACCTTGAGCTGTTAAACGCCTATTTGCGGATCGCTGAGCACCTCCAGCACATCGCCCTGACGATAGCCGGCGAATTGGTGGAAACCCGTGTGTGTCCGCCCGAGCCGGCATTAGTTATCGAAGAAGAACCGGAGGAAGACGCCGCAGCCGGTTTACGCGCGCCATGATTTCACCGCGCTTCCACCGCCGGATGCCGGCCGGCGTTTTCTAAATCATTTACCCTTTCCTGGCAAACCTTATCTCGATGCCGTCGTGCACCTGTCTTAGGCGCTTAGGGTCACCGAGTACCTTTCCAAGTATGTTCACAGGGCTAGCAGGCCTGATCTCCTCCCCTCTGCTTGCCGGTGTGCGGCCGAAGAAGACGCACAGCGCCGGTCCATCCGGCCAGTACGCGACGTCTCCCATGGAGACCAGTTCCTTAGGGTTTTCCGGCGGAAGAGTGAGTTGAATGTAGAAGTAGATCTCTTCCCCCCAGGTATTAACCTTTCCAGTAATCGGCAGCGCGTTCCAGATAGCGCAAGCCGTCGCCGAGTCGTTGAGTTCCGCTTCGACGGTTACCTTGCCGGCGGTTATCAGTACCCTGCGTTTTTCTTTCGCTGAACCCATACAGCTCATCTCCTTTTGAAAAATCCCCGATGACTTAAGGTTTAATCGTACTTAACATAGCATAGACCTGTGCGGGAAGCTTTTCACGGTTTGCTGCCGTGACCTGAAACAGTATCACGTCCGGCCGCTTCTTTAGGGCATCGGTGAAGGCCAAGGGTTTTGCAGGTACGGTAGCCACCAACGGGAAAGAACTCTCAAGAACCCTCGTAATAAGCCGCTTAAAACCCGGCACTAAGAGTTCCATTTTACCGATTTCATCGATCAGCAGGTACCGGGTTTCATGCTGCGCCAGTACGTTTTCAATCTCTGCGAAGGCCGGGCCGAGGCTCGTCACGTTGACCCTGTATCTGCCGACTCTGTGAGGGGAGTTTAGCTTCACGTGCGCGAGGATTTCTTCATCTCCCCCCAGCGTAACGACCTTGAATCCCACCCGTTGCCCTCTCTCCCGCAGCTCGGCGGTATAAAAACCAGCCGCCGAATTCCCCAACAGGGAGGCGAGGCGCACGATAATCGTGGTTTTGCCCACACCGGGCTGCCCTGTCAGGAGGATTTTTGGGACAGGCTTTCTCAGCAATTCCTCAACTCCGGTTTTTTCGACATATTGGCTACTGAGACTAAACTTTGCCTCTTGCCCTTTTTCTCCTGCCAAAAGGGAAGTTTTTCTGGCAGGGAAACGGAAAAGGGCGGCGAATCTGTCTTGTGATTGGAGTGATTCGATGCGGCATATTGTCGCCAAGGCGATGCTGGGATGCTTTGCGGCGGCGCTCCTTTTAAGTGTGGCCGGAATGGTTTTGGGCGCTTTCAGTGCTGATTGTGCCGGGGCGGCACAAGAGGACGTGGGCGGCGGCCGGCAGGCGGTGGTGCTTGAGGTCGACGGCGCGATTGTCCCGGTTGTGGCGCAGTACCTCTCGAGGGGAATAGCATGCGCCGAAAGAAAGGAAGCGGTCTGCCTGATCAGGCTCAACACCCCGGGCGGGTTATATAACGTCACCCAGGAGATAGTGACCTGCATCGTCAATGCAGAAACACCGGTGGTGGTGTACGTCAGCCCCGCCGGCGGCTGGGCTGCTTCGGCGGGCGCCTTCATCACCATGAGCGCGCACGCGGCGGTGATGGCCCCGGGGACGCGGATCGGCGCAGCCCACCCGGTGGCGCTTGGCGAAGAAGAGAACGGAGTGCCGGCCGAGAAGGCGGCTTCGGACGCCGCGGCATGGATGCGTTCCCTGGCGGAAATGAGGGGCAGGAACGTAAAGTTGGCCGAGGAGATGGTTACCCGCAGCCGCTCCTTTTCCGCCGCCGAGGCGGTTAAACACAAGCTGGTCGACTCGGTGGCGGCGGGTGAGGAGGAGCTGTGCCAAGTACTGAACGGAAAAAAGGTTACGCTCGCCTCCGGCCGCGCCGTTACCCTCGAGCTGACCGGGGCCATATTCGAAAGGTTTGCGCCAAACCGGGTTGAGCGGTTTCTTCATGCCCTCTTGAACCCGAATATCGCTTACCTCCTTATGACCATCGGAATGGCGGGCTTAATGGTGGAGATTTATCACCCGGGACTGATCTTTCCGGGGTTGGTGGGAGCCATCGCGCTGCTCCTGGGGCTTTACAGCCTTGGCTCGCTCGATGCCTACTGGGGCGGGCTGTTTTTGATCTTCCTTGGCTTCGGGTGCTTTGTGGCCGAGGTCTTCGCGTCGACACATGGACTATTGGGAGCCGGCGGGGTCATTGCGTTTGTTCTCGGCTCACTTCTCCTTTTCAGTACGCGGCACGGGGGGATCGAGATAAGCATCGGTCTGGTTGCGGCAACGAGCATCACGCTGGCCGGGCTTATGGGGCTGCTGATAACCGCGGTGGTGCGGGGGCAGAAGCGGCGGGTGCAGACAGGCTTCGAGGAGCTTGTCGGCAGGGAGGCTGTGGCACGGGGAGACCTTAAGCCGCAAGGAACGGTTTTTGTGGCGGGGGAACTCTGGCAGGCTATGATCACGGAAGGAGAAGCATATACGGGGGAGAAGTTAGAGGTGGTCGGGGTAGAAGGTTTACGGCTCAAAGTACGCAGGAAAAACCAAAACTCTAAAGGACGGTGACGCGATGCTTTTCAGTTTCACAACGTTTCTCATTATCTTAGGGATATTTCTTTTGGCCGCTTCGGTCAGGGTGGTTCAGGAGTATGAACGGGGTGTCATTTTCCGGCTCGGGCGGTGTGTTGGTGCACGCGGTCCGGGGCTGTTCCTTCTGATCCCGGTCATTGAGCGCATGCGGAAGGTGGATTTAAGGGTGGTCACCATGGAGGTTCCGGTCCAGGAGGTCATCACCCGGGATACGGTTACCGTTAAGGTGAACGCGGTGGTGTACTTCCGGATTATCAACCCGGTGGATGCCGTAATCAAGGTGATGGACCCGGTGCATGCCACCTCCCAGCTTGCCCAGACCACCCTGCGGAGCGTGCTGGGACAGTCGGAATTGGATGAGCTTTTAGGCCAAAGGGAGGCGATCAACCAGCGCTTACAGCAGTTGATCGACGAGAATACGGAGCCCTGGGGGGTAAAGGTCAGCCTCGTAGAGGTCCGCGATGTTGAGCTCCCGGCAACAATGCAGCGGGCGATGGCGGCGCAGGCGGAGGCGGAGCGTGAGCGCCGGGCAAAGATCATCCATGCCGAGGGGGAGTTGCAGGCCTCTGAGAAGTTGTGGGAGGCAGCCTGCGTTATCGCACGCGAGCCGGTTACGGTTCAGCTCCGTTACCTGCAAACATTGCGGGAGATCGGAACGACCAACGCCAGTGTGATAGTCTTTCCGCTGCCGCTGGACCTGGTAAAGCCGCTGGGGAAACTGCTCGAATCTCTTTCCCAAGACGAAGGGGTAGAAGGAAAGGCTGCGGCTGACACGGAGAACGAGAGTTGATTAATCTGGCGCTAAGTTGACTATATAACTTTCGCGCTTGACTTGTTTCCCCCTTCGGGCTCGCCGGCATGTCGAGTAGTTGGTGGTTAGTGGTGGGAAACAGGAAAGCACTTTCAGCTCTTATTTCGGTTGAGGTGCGAAGTTCGTTCAAGTAGCGGTGAAAATCAGGATGGAGCTTAAACCGGTCGGGGTGATCCACTCACCCTTCAAGAGTACAAGAGACGCCCCGCGCCAGGGGCGCCCGGTGGGAGCGGCATGCGAGGTCGAGATCTTCCCGGAGTTTATGCCCGCCTTGAAGGATATCGAAAAGGCAACCCACCTGATAGTCCTCTACTGGTGCCATCAGGCGGCGCGTGATCTGTTGCAGACAAAAACCCCGCACGGTCCAGAGATTCGCGGGGTTTTTGCCTGCCGGGCCCCTTTTCGGCCCAACCCTGTTGCGTTCTGTGTGGCTGAACTGCTTCGGGTCGACGGCAACCGCCTGCTGGTCCGGGGCCTTGATGCCGTCGATGGGAGCCCGCTCGTGGATTTGAAGCCGTACTTTCCCGAGCTTGACAGTGTTCCCGAGGCCCGGGTCGATTGGCCAAAAAAGGAGTTTGGCGGTGAAAAGCGAACGTGACAGAAAAAGTTCTATGTTCAAGGTTCTAAGTTCGTGGTTCTATTTTCTCCGCTAAAATCAAATACTTCTTGCTCGTCAAGCACTCAGTCCAGCCCTTGAGGTTTCAAAGCTACCACCTATTTTGGCTTGACAAAGGCTCGTTCTTGAAAGTTCAAGGGCCACACTGAGTGCTGGATATCCTCCGTGTGAAGCTTTTTCAAATACCCTCATACAAGGCCCGTAGACATGGGCGCTTTCCCGTTTCACGTCTTGCTTTTCACTCATCACCCGGGGCTTTTTGTTCTCTGTGTGAGTTTTCCATTTTCAGCTGAACCCCCAGTATTCAGTGCCGTTCTTAGGCCTCGCGGGAGAGGCTTCAACAACCCAGAGGAGTAAGGCAGCTTTTCCGGGCGAGCACAGGTTTATCATAGAGTTGAGTGCTGGGCGTATATTTTTCGTAGAGTCAGGAGGGGGTTTATGCGCTGGCTTACATATCCAGGCAGGTGGTGTATCCTCATCGTTGCGGCGGTTTTGCTCGTTGGGCTGGGGTATTTTACATTTGGCTTCAACCCTCCGCTGAAAGAGATGGATCCCCAGGAACTTCTTCAAAAAGCGCTGGCCAGCACGAAAGGAGTCAAGTCTTATTCGTACCGGATAGAGACCCGGTTGGTCACCGGCGGAGGGACTCGCTGCCTTAGCGAGCTCGACGGGGTTCGAATCCTGCCCGACCGGGTTTCCGTTAAGGGAAAACTCTTCAACACTCGTGTCGAAATCATCCAGGTTGAGGGAGTAACGTACATAAAGGATTGTTTTTCAACTAAGTGGCTCGCGCTTGAAGGTGAGCGTTTGGGAGAAACAGGGGTATTCATAACCGAACTCGACCCGCTGGTGCTTTTGGAGTTCGAAGAAGAACCGGTCGTTGTATGGGGAAAAAAGGAGCGCGGCAAGCGGAAGGAGTTATATTCCCTTGAGTTTAGGCCGCGGCTGAAGAACCGTTTTTTAGCGGCGCAGTTTACGGAGTTTGAATACCGTCTCTGGATTGAACCCAAGATGTGCCGGATAGTCGAGGTTGAGGTTACGGCAAAGAAGAGGACCTCCCCGGTCAAGCTTTCGATCGACCTCACTTTATCTGATTTCGGGCACCCGGCGAAGGTCGAGCCTCCGGTCTGACGGTCAAGGCTTGCGCTCAGTGTAGTTCGGCGCGT
>DTYU01000210.1 GCA_012961725.1 Desulfotomaculum sp. | reverse complement strand
GGCGGAGGGTGTAGAGCGTTCCGGGCAGGAGCCCGGCGGCGCCGGGGTGCTCCCGCCGGCATGCCGGACACAGTACCCCGCCGGCACCGGGGCTGAAGAACAGCCCCTTCTCGGGCAAGAGCGCCCTCCGGCAGGAGACGCAGCACGCCAACTCTTGTTTGAAGCCGGAAAGCGCCAACAGGCGGATTTCGAAGGCCCGCGCGAGGAGATCTGGATCTCCCTTCTTCAGCAGCCGTAACCCCTCAATCAGCAGATCATAAAGCGGCCTGTTCGGCGCCTCCTCCGCGGTGAATCCGTCTACTAATTCGGCAAGATAACTGGCAAGACCGAACCGCCGCAGATCATCTTCTATCCCTGGGAATCGCTCTAACAGTTCCACCTGGTCCACACGGTGCAGTTCCTTCCCCTTAGTCAGGAAAAAACGTGAGCGGCAGAAAGGCTGCACGGCACCGCGCTTCCTGCTGGTGAGCCGCGCGCTGCCATAGCTCGCCGCCCGGATCTTGCCGCACTCGCGTGAATAGAGCGTCAGCACCCGGTCAGCCTCTCTGAACTCGCCCGACTTCAGGACCACCGCTTCGGCCCGAAAGAATTTCATCAATGCCATACTCCCTCATAGTCCGCACTGCTTAATCCCCGAGACGCGTGTTTTTCATTCAACGTTCCTTATCCGTTGAATATCCAGCGCTTTTCCGGTAGCCGGGTCCACGGTTACGATGCAGGCGTCAAACTGGCAGGGTCCGCTGGTCACCTCAAAACGCCTCGGGAGCTGGGTAAGGTACTTGGTCACGATAGGGTCCCGTTTGAATCCGATCACCCCGTCCCGGGGTCCGGTCATCCCCACGTCTGTTATGTAGGCCGTACCTCCGGGCAGAATGCGTTCGTCGGCCGTCTGTACATGGGTGTGGGTGCCGAAAACCGCAGTCACCCTGCCGTCCACGAACCACCCGAAGGCCATCTTTTCCGAAGTGGCCTCTGCGTGAAAGTCCACAACGATTATCGGCGTCACCTCTCTGAGGGCGGACAGCACCTCTTCCGCCTTGCGGAAAGGGCAGTCGAGTTCCGGCATAAAGACCCGCCCGCAGAGGTTGACCACCCCAACTTTGAAGTCGCCTACTGAGAAGACGTTATAGCCTATACCAGGAACCCCGGGCGGGTAATTGGCGGGACGGATAAGCCGGGTCTCCTCGGCTATAAAATCAAAACTCTCCTTCTTGTCCCAGATGTGATTCCCCCCGGTGAGGGCATCCACCCCGTAACCAAATAGTTCACCCGCCGTTTCACGGGTTATGCCGTTCCCTCCCGCCACGTTCTCAGCGTTCGCCACCACAAAACTTATCTTGAATGAATCCCTGACATCCGCGAGGTTATCCCTCACTGCGCGGCGCCCGGGCCGTCCGACAACGTCACCGATCATTAAAATGCGCACTCTATAACCCCACAGCCTATTTGGCGTATTCCACCGCTCTGGTCTCGCGGATGATAATCACTTTCACCTGGCCCGGGTATTCCAACTCGCTTTCGATCTTTTTGGCAACGTCCCGTGCAAGGCGAACCATATGCAGGTCATCGACCCGCTCGGGTTTAACCGCAACGCGGATTTCCCGCCCCGCCTGGACCGCATACGCCTTCTCTACGCCCTGGAATGAATTGGCGATCTCTTCAAGCCGCGTAAGTCTCTTTATGTACGCTTCCAGCGTCTCCCGGCGGGCACCCGGCCGCGCCGCGGAGATCGCGTCCGCGGCCTGAACCACCATCGCTTCTATGGTGTGCGGTTCCTCATCGCCGTGGTGCGCGGCGATGGCGTGGAGCACTTCCGGGTTTTCACCGTACTTCCGGGCTAATTCCACGCCGATCGCGACGTGTGGGCCCTCCATCTCCCTGTCGATGGCCTTGCCGATATCATGCAGCAAACCGGCGCGTTTGGCGAGGGCGACGTTGGCTCCAAGTTCCGCTGCCATATGGCCCGCGAGATGCATTACCTCCAGTGAGTGGCGCAAAACGTTCTGCCCGTAGCTGGTCCGGAAACGCAATCTGCCGAGGAGCTTGATCAGTTCCTCGTGTAACCCCGGTATGCCTGCTTCAAAAGCGACCTGCTCACCGGCCTCCCAAATCTGCCGGTCGATATCCTTTTGGGCCTTCTCTACCATCTCTTCGATTCGCGCCGGGTGGATCCGGCCGTCGGAAATCAGCCGTTCCAATGCCAGGCGGGCAACCTCCCGCCGGATCGGGTCAAAACTCGAAAGGATAACGGCCTCCGGCGTATCGTCAATTATTAGGTCTACGCCCGTCAAGCTCTCAAAGGCGCGAATGTTCCGGCCTTCTCTCCCGATGATCCGGCCCTTCATCTCGTCGTTGGGCAGCGGGATGACCGAAACCGTGGTCTCGCCGACTTGGTCGACCGCGGACCGCTGGATTGCAAGCGCTATGATCTCCTTTGCGCGGCGGTCCCCGTCTTCCTTGGCCCGGCTCTCCATCTCCCGGATGATCATTGCCGCTTCTTGTTGAATCTCCTTTTCTACCTCCGTCAGCAGGATCTGTCTTGCCTCCTCCTGCGCAAGCCCGGAGACCTTTTCTAACTCTGCCAGCCGTGCCGCTTGAATCCTTTCCAATTCACCCCTGAGGTTCGCCAGTTCCGCTTCCTTCCGGGCAAGCCCTTCCTCCCGTTTCTGGATAGCGTCAAGCTTTGCCTCCATCGCCTCCGTTTTTTGAACCAGACGTTTTTCGAGCCGTTGTAAATCCTGACGCCGCTCCCGGTTCTCACGCTCTGCCTCGTTCTTTAGCCTGAGCACTTCTTCTTTTGCTTCCAGTAGCGCCTCGCGCCTCTTGCCTTCCGCTTCTTTTGCTGCCTCTTCGACAATCCTCCGGGCACGCTCCTCTGCGGCTGCTACCTTAGACTCGGCAACGTACCGCCGGGCTGCATAGCCACCGGCAAAAGCCCCCACAACTGCAACGATTACTATGATCCACACCGTATCCAATGACAAAACCATACCCCCATTCATCCATGCATAAACAAAAAAACCGAGCAACCCTCGGCAGAAAAAGACACGCACCGTCTCTCATGTAAACCATGCGTCCCCAAGAAACAAAACTCCTATTCGATTAAAGGCACAAACCATTTATCTCAAATTGCCTCTGGGGCGGGTACGTTCTATTTTCTCCCAGGTTTATTGTATTGTACAGGTTTTCGGACAGGCGTGTCAAGCCGGTATTAGATGGGTTATTCTTACAAAAAAGGGGCCCGGCTGCCCCTTTATGTAAACCTGCTTGCGCGTTGTTCACAACACATCCTGGTCAAGTCGTTCCCCTGCCACGTGGGGCGGCCACTTGCCGGGTTCGGGCGGCCACATCTCCCAGGTTTCCGGTATGCCTCCCGGTAGGCCGACACCCGCGTCCTTCAAGACCCCAGCCACCCACTCAGACCTGTTAAGCGTGTACAAGTGAACCCCGTCGACGTTGTTCTCTATCAGGTCTGCCACCTGCGCAGCGGCGTACTCGGCACCGGCCTTTTCCAGACCCTCCGGGTCGTGGGCGTACTTATCGAGCATAATGGAAAGGGTGGCCGGAATTGAAGCGCCGCACAGGCTGACGATGCGTTTGACGGTATCGGCGTTGAAGACAGGCATGATGCCGGCAGAAACTGGGCAGAAGACGCCCATTGCACGGATGCTCTCTAAGAAGTGATAAAAAACGCGGTTGTCGAAAAAGAGCTGAGTAACCAAGAATTCTGCGCCGGCATCAACCTTTTCCTTCAGGTGTGCCCAGTCCGTACTGATTCGGGGGGCGGCCATGTGCCCCTCGGGATAAGCAGCGGCCCCTATGCCGAAGTAGCCCTTGTTGCGGATGTGCCTGATAAGGTCTATGGCGTATCTGAAATCACCCATGGCGTAATCGTAGTTCTCCACCCCTTCCGGCGGATCACCGCGCAGGGCGAGAATGTTTTCAATCCCGGCGGCACGGAGGCGATCTAAGATGTTGTCAATCTCGCCGACGGTATGACCTACACAGGTCAGATGGGACAACACCTCAAACCCGAATCCGCTGATGATGGAAGCGATCTCGATCGATCTATCCCTGGTCGTGCCGCCCGCCCCGTAGGTTACGCTGATGAATTCCGGGGTAAAAACCTTGAGTTCTGCCGCAAGCCGGGAGACAGTCCCGGCCCTGTCCTCGCCCCTCGGGGGGAAAATCTCGAACGAAAGAACCGGCTTTCTTGAGGCAAAAATGTCTTTGATGCGCAAAGCTCTTCCTCCTTTACAGACCTGTGTGGTGTTTTAAAAGGTCTTGCAGTTATTTTCCCGCGTGCAAGGCGTTCTTACCCCTTGTTCAACCGTTTAGACCTCTATTAGGGACGCTCCCGCCCCACTACCATCCACTCACCCGAAAACTGTTGCTCCTTTCCAGGGAGCGATATATATTATGTCCAAGCGGTTTTTGCCGGAAGCGGCCCAGGTACGCCTGATTCCGGCCTTCGGGATTCGAAGGTCAGAGGCGGGAAATCGGAACTCATAATTTAGTATGGTGTCCCCATAATTTTAATTTCATAATTTAGTATGGTGTCCCCGT
>DTYU01000209.1 GCA_012961725.1 Desulfotomaculum sp. | reverse complement strand
GGAGGAGTGAAAATGGCCTATCTGCCTATTATCCCCCCTGCCTGCGCCGCAGGCGCGGCAGGCAGGCGGCGCGCAGTGCTTCGTGCCGACGCGACACCTGCCTGCAGCAGGCAGGTCGGCTCGGTTCGGAGCGAACTGCGGCTCCGCTCCTAAGCGCACGGAGAAAGAGCAGTCCAAAGGCAAAGATGGTGTCCGAGTTAGATGTCAACTTTGCTTGATGACTGTTACCGGCGCACTCGCGTAGCCTGTTCGCTTGCCTCGCCTTCGCCGTGTCCGCGTAGGCGGCACTGCGCAGAGCGCGCCTTGGGGATAACGGCAGCAGCCTTTCAAACTTTTTGACTCCAAATTGGTTATAATATGGATTTTCCAAGGAGGAAATTGCTATTTCGCGGGAAGCAAGCATTGTCCAGGACTAGATCAGGGAAGGCATGGAAAAGGGCCTGGAAAAGAGTCGGCGGGAAGGCATTGTTGAGGTCCTGAACGAGCGTTTCGGTGTGATAGGGCCGGAGATAGCTAAGAAGCTCGAGGCAGTGGAAGAAGTAGCGGTGTTGATCTCCTTACACAGGCGCAGCCTTAAGGTGTCCACCTTGGCGGAGTTCAGCGCCCTACTCGACGAGGTGAAGGTTCAAGGGTTAAGCCGGGTTTGCCATGGGGAAGTGTCACGGGGACAGCTCTTTCGTACAGAAGCGCCAAGTCCCTCCTCAAGGCCGGGCTGGATCAGGTTTCGCTCTAAAATGGTCAATTCCACGCGGTTTTTGCAGCGAGATTAAGCTTTTTTTTGTTTTCCAGCAGGAAATCTTTTCAGCACGCTGAAAACTTTTCAAAATAAGGTTAGGAGGACTGCATATGAACCTCAGACGTTTTGTTTGTATCGCTGCGATGATGAGCTTGTTCTTTTTTGCCTTCACGGTAACTGCTTCGGCGGCACCGAAAGTGTTTCTTGATGGCGGGCAGCTTTCGTTCGATGTCCCCCCGACGATCGAAGGAGGCCGCACGCTGGTACCCCTCCGGGGGATCTTCGAGGCACTCGGTGCGGAAGTAAGCTGGGACGGTTCCACCAGGACCGTCACGGCCGTCAAGAACGGTACGACTGTCATACTGACCATCGGCGCCAAGACGCCTTACAGGGATGGGACGCCGATTGAGTTGGACGTTCCCGCGAAAATAGTGAGCGGCAGAACTCTGGTCCCCCTGCGGTTCGTTTCGGAGTCCCTGGGGGCAGGCGTGGAGTGGATTGGCGAAACCCGGACTGTCGTCATCACCTCGGCAGAGCCAAGCGCCGCTGGGATGGAAGGTACTCTCAAGTGGAAGTACGAGACTGGAGGCTATATCCGTCACTGCCCTGCAATCGGCTCTGACGGAACGATTTATGCCGGTTCAGAGGACGGCTGCCTCTACGCGCTGAATCCCGACGGCACCCTCAACTGGCGTTATGAAGTTGGACGCTCAGTGCAGACCCCCCCTGCAATCGGTTCTGATGGGACGATCTATTTCGGAGGAGCGGAGGATCTGTATACCCACTACCTCTATGCCCTGAACCCCGACGGTACCCTCAAGTGGAAATATAAGGATGAAGAGGGCTTCTCAATATCTTCGGGCACTTCTGTTGCGATCGGGTCTGACGGGACGATTTATGTAATCCCATTAGGCAACCACCTCTATGCCCTAAGCCCCAACGGCACCCTCAGCTGGCAGTATGAGGTGGAAGGCGACCTGCCTGCTATCTACGGTTCTCCTGCGGTGGGGTCTGATGGGACAATCTACTTCGGAGCATCAGAGAATTACTGGATCAATGATGAATACTTTTATGCGGTAAATCCCAACGGCACCTTCAAATGGAAGCATGAAATTGGAGGAACGGTGAGCGCTTCCCCTGCAATCGGTTCTGATGGGACGATCTACTTCGGAGCATGGGACCACTATTTCTATGCTCTGAATCCCGACGGCACCCTCAAGTGGCGGTACGATACCGGAGGACATATAAACGCATCGCCTGTCATCGGGTCTGATGGGACGATCTATATTGCGTATACTTATAGTGGATTATATGGGACCCAGACGCGGGCCCTTCTTGCTCTGAACCCCGACGGCAGCTTCAAGTGGCGGTCTGATGGCGCCAGAGGGGTTCCAGCAATTGGGTCTGATGGGACGATCTATATCCCTTCATCCGGCGGGAGTTTCCTTGCCCTGAATCCCGACGGCACGCTCAAGTGGGAGTACACCGTCATAGGGGTGGTATTCTACACTCCTACAATAGGTGCTGATGGGACGATCTATACCGGTGGAGCTGACAACTACCTGTATGCAATATACGGTTCGGGCAGCCTTGCTTCCACCCCCTGGCCAAAATTTCAGCATGACACTAAGAACACAGGCAGGGTGGACACAGGAGGGGTATTTTACCCTACAGAAACCAAGAGCCAGAATGAAAAGCCACAAGCCGCTGTGGGAAGCGGGGCATTTACCCTTATCACTGACGAGAAAGACGGCTTTATCTTCTCCTCAGCAGAGTATACGAACGACTACGAAAAGGCGGATCTCTTCGTTGTTCCCTGGATGCCGCATCCCCATGTACACGAGCGGATCATTGACATGGGCAAGGTTTCTCCTGATGAGGTCGTCTATACCTACGGAGAGTTCGGCGAGGCTGACCTCCAGGCAGGGCACACATACCTTGTGAAGGGTAGGGACAGCAAGGTTTACAAAGTCTACGTGGAAAACATCGAAAAGAACGAGGTCGACCTGGGAGGAATGATCCAGGCGGAGTATGTGATTGCTCTCACCTATGAACCTTTTTCTTAAAGTCATCGCAAAGTCTTGTATACTGAGAAAGGAGTGAGGTTATGAAAACCTTCGGATATTTATTACTTGCTCTGTTGCTGTTAGGTGGGCTTGTCCTTTGTTACTTCATCCACCCTGTGGTGGGGTTATTCATGACGCTGGTGTACGCCGGTGCGTTTTGGTGGATGCGAGGCAGCAAGAAACAAATAGATCAAGTGTTCAATGAGGTTGCTCGTCAGTCCGGCCTGAAAGTAGTTGAAAAACACGGCGCCTATAATCGGCTTCGTGGCAGCTTTCAGGGCTATGACACAGAGATCGGCGTGTACAGCAGTAACGAAGCTGGCATTGGGACATTGCTGACATCGCTTTCAGGCGATGCGGGTTGGTCTGGGCTGGACATAAACAATGTGACGGCCATTAAGATGAAACACGGTCTTCCCGTACAGAAAGAGATTTCGCGCGGCTCCAACATCGTTATCACAGCTCGTGAGGCTGTCATGGTGTACCCCTATGTCTCAAAAGATGCTGGCGAGATTCTTGAAGGAATGACGCATCTGGCCCGCCAAATCAAGGATTTGGAGCGTTCGCCGGAAACCACTGGTCAGGGGCAGTAAAAGCACTAGGTGCTCGACATGCCCTTAACACTACAACCCAGGGCTTTTCAAAACTCCGACAAAAGGGCCACATGAGGGCCCAAGGTGCCCTGTAAAAGCCAGTGTGTAAGCTATGTAGAGCCTATTAGGCAAAGATATGATATGAAACGTATGTTAGCAATGTTAATGAGATTAATGTTGGTCGGCCTGTTGCTGACCGTGTCGGTCATCCCTTCCGTCTACGCTGAGCAACCTCCCTCTCAAGCGACGTTTGAGGGCGATTGGTCGGTCCAGGAACACTGCGAAACCACCGAACATACCGATAGCGGCTCCGTCTCTCGCACCTCTGATCGGACGGATGACATTTATATCTCCGTAACAGGCTCCCATGCTGTCGCGCTTTACCCGGTCAGCGGCCAGGTGGTCTGGGAGGGAACAGTCGACGGCCAGAAACTGTTGATTTCTAAAGGCCCTAAATTTTGGCAAATGCACGGGTATGCTTACAACGGTGTTCTCGTCCTTAGCGATGATGGCAATTCCTTCACCGGGACATTGGATATAAGCCGCAGCACTGAAAGCACTAGGTACGAAGTGCGCTGCACCCTTACAGGCACACGAAAGGGAGCTGCACCGCCCGCCATAGAACTGGAAGTGGCCGACACCAACCCGGTCGGCAGTCCATATGTTGGGGTGGCAGCCGACGGGGTCAGTGAGATCGGCTTCGTCACCCGCGTCTCCGATCCAATCACAACCGATCAGGTCTCCTGGGAAATGGCCTCGGATACCGAAGAAGAACCAGGTGAGCTCATTGTCCGCCGCACCGGGCCCACGAGTGCCGAGGGTGTCTTTAGACCAAAAGCGATCTTTCACAGGCCTTTCTCCGTCCGGATCACAGCTAAGGCTGAAACTCCCGACGGGCAGATCGTGAGCGATTTCGTGGACATCAAGGTGGTACGCCCTCCGGTTGTCCTGATTCATGGTATATGGTCTAACCAGGGCTCTATGGTACCTCTGGAGAGGTTTCTCACACGCTCTGGTGAGTTTCCCCTCATAGGAACTGTTGATTACGGCACCAGTCCCAAGAAGAGTAACCAGGATATGCGCCAATCAGTGCGCTATTTGGCGAGTGGGGTAGACAGTGCCTTGAAGAAACTGGATGACGAAGGCATCAAAGCCGCTCGTGTAGACATCGTAGCCCACAGTATGGGCGGGCTTATCTCTCGCCTCTATATCGTGGGTGATGGGCAATCCATTCCCCCTCACCCCGACAAAGTCCGCAAGCTCATTACTTTAGGCACGCCTCATGGGGGTTCTCCTGTAGCAGACTGGTACTCAAACCTTATTGCCAATCGCAGCGTCGCCTGTGATAGCAACACCAAGAAATTCGATAAGACTAAAGTAACCAGAAATGAAATAAACTGGTTCATAGGGTACATTCGTACGAAAGTAGGGCTGGCCCCTGGAGCCCTCGAATTCGGAGAAGCCGTGCGGCAAATGCAAGCTAAGGGTAATCCCGGCTCCATCATAGACCTACTCACCGCCCGTCAAACCCAGGTCAACGCCAAGACGAAGTACTACACCATTGCCGGGAATGAGCCGCTCGTGAGCTGGCTGAGGAAAGTAGTTGGTTACGACGCTGTGCGCCTAGGCTACTCCGACTGGCAAGCCCCCTGCGGCGAATTCTGGCGTCCAGCGATGGAGTCTATGGTCAAAGAATTCTTAGAACAAGTAGCCCAGAGTGGATCTGATGGAGTGGTGCTGGAAGCGAGTGCCCTGGGCACCGGCACAGGGATAAAACCCAAGCATACAAAGGTTGTATCGGCTAACCATTTCAGCCTACCCACAAACGGGTGTGCGTGGGATGCCGTGCTCCGGTACCTAACAGATAACCAAGTATGGATCGGTAAGGTCACGATTATCACTACTTTCTCGCCGGGTCACGTTCATGTCTATGACAATCAGGGCCGTCACGTAGGGCTTGATGCAGCCGGCCAAGTCGAAATCGGCATTGAGGGAGCGCTGTACGAGGCGTTCTCTGATACGATAGGGGAGCACGAGTTCATCTTGGTGCCGGGAAATCAGAAGATCACGATCCAATTCTTGGCCGATGAGGAAGGAACGGTAGGGCTGGGCATCAGCCAGGGCTGTGATGACGGTTTGCACTGGCACGGCTATGAAGACACTGAAGTCGTACCCGGCAGTGAGCTTACCATACAACTTGATGATCCCACCAACCCCGAAGGTCAATTAGCCCACCCTGATGGCGAAACGGTGAGTATCTCACCGACCCATTCCGAGTTTGTGCCTTCTCCGAAGTCCCAGACACCCCCATCGTCGAGTTCTCCGGTGTCCTCCTCGCCCCTTGCGGGCTTTGAGCCGCTGTGGAGCCTGCTCTTTGTAGCACTCTGCGGCTTGGTCCTGACACTGGGCGGCGCGTTCCTTATACTGTTCCTTGTCCGCAAGCGCCGAAGAGATGGGGGGAAGGAGGAAAAATAAAGTTGGCGGCGCATTCGTTATGCTGTTCCTGCTTGCTTACCTCCTTGGCACAAATACACGGGAGGCGGCTGCCCCGGCTGTCACAAGATACTTTCCCTCGCCTTTGGCGACCAAGTGGGGGCGGTGGGGTTTTGAAATTCCTTCTACAACCCCCTGGCTCCCTTTCCCGGGGCGAGAAGAAGATGCTTAATGGGTAGTGGTGGCAGAGGCTTATGACCTTCTTGCCGTTCGGGCCTACCCGGCCAAGGCCAGAGAGTGGTTCTTGTCCAATACGTGGTCAGTTGAGCGGGTTACTGTTTGGGATGAGAAAAAGGCGAGAGAGATTATCGAAAGATATGCGGACAAAG
>DTYU01000208.1 GCA_012961725.1 Desulfotomaculum sp. | reverse complement strand
TGCTGGTGGCCGTACGGCAATCCTGCTTGATGCCGGTACCGGTGCGGCCCGGCTTGCCGAACAGCCTGTGAAGACTTTAGCGCCGATACACCTTGCTCCTTGGCGTAGCTCCGTAGAGGCTGCCTCACTGATAGCACAGATGGAGAAAAAGACGGGTTGCCTGTCCTGATGCTTGAAGAAGGGAAGGAGGTCCCGCTGGGCTAAAAGGTGGCAGGTCTCAACAATTGACAGGCTGAGTCGGAGGCTGGCAGGACTTTCGGAACCGCGGGAATTTGTGGCCCTCCTGGGAGCGAGCGGCAGTGGGAAATAGAACCCCCCTTTTGGGTGCGGTCAACGGCATTTGTTCCGCTACCACCGGTGAGATATTGGTCAACGGCCGCAGCCTGGATGCGGAATGATGGAGAGGCCGGCCGTTCAATGAAGGCCCTTGCAGGTCATGGTCTTGCTGCAATCCGGTACTTGGAGGAGCCGAAAGGGATCGACGAAAGAACCCGAAGGAGGGTGTGACGGTTGACCGAGTGTAAGCTTTGCGGCGGGAAAGTCACATTCCAAAGAGTCGATGTTCAAAGGGGTTGGGGTGATAGACTGGTGATTATCCCCGGTGTGCCGGCGTACGTCTGCGGGCAATGCGGGGAGCAGTACTTTGATGCTGATGTGGCTTTGGAGATGGATCGGATCAAGAAGGCAACCGGTGTTCCAGGCGAGAGGATTATCCAGGTGCCGTTACGCCCCTATACCGCTGAGGCCCGGGGATGGGAAGGGTTTGCGTGTAGCTGCGGGTTTCTTCAATACTGCCAAAATGGTGGTCCTTTCGAGGTTTTCACTGCACAGGATCGCTCGTTAGAAAAGTACAAAAGACTTGGAGCGGGCCCGCGGAGTAATGGGCATCTGTAAGGAAGTCTCTCTGTACATACCTGCGCTATTCGTTTGCGACTAAGACGGCACTGTCTTTGCCGCCGGCAGACTGAAAAGGCTACTAACGGCGGAAAGCATAAGTGCCGTTTACGGGGTAGAGGCGGTGGTGAACGACGGCGCGTTCGGTTCGCAGCTCTTGCTGCTGCAGCCGGTCAGCGCCCAGGGGAACGCGGTAGCGCTCGGTGCGCCGTAGTGCAGTATAAGTCTGAGCGAGCCGCTGTGACCCGTAAACAGGCCGGTTTTCGCTTGACTTTTTTGGGGGCATGAACTTGATCCCATCGCGAGACCGATTATATTATAAAGAAAACCACTCCTTGGAGGTGGCCGGTGGCGCCGACGGCGATACTTTATAGCGAGAAAATGCGGGAATACGACTTGGGACACGTCCTGACTGGTGAGAGATACGAACGCTTCATGGATCTGTTTCGGGAAAAACTTGGTGGCAATCCAGACTTCGAAATTGTTGAGCCTGACTACGCAACCGAGGCTGATCTGAGACTGGTGCATACCCAAGAATATATCAGGCGGGTGGAGAGATGCCAGTCCCGGGATCCTCATGACACACCCCTTTCTCCTGGTGTGGTGAGGGCGGCAAAACTCTTGGCCGGGGCTGGCAAGCTTGCCGGAGAGTTAGTTCATTCGGGAGCGTATAGCAAGGCGGTCGTGATCGGGGGAGGGGTGCAACATGCGGGTAAAGATTATGAAAAGGGATTTGGCATATTCAGTGATGTCGGGATATGTGCCGAGAACTTGATGCAAAACTACGGGCTGGAGCGGATTTTGATCCTCGATGCGGACGCTCACGCCGGGGATGGGATCTACAGCATCTTCGCTCATGACCCCAGAGTGTTATTCATATCCATTCATCAAGATCCCCGTACGCTCTATCCCGGACCGGGCTACAGGGATCCCATGGGAGAGGGGAGGGGCGAAGGCTATTCGGTGAACATCCCCTTGCTGCCTGGTACAAGCGACCTGGCCTACGAGAGTATACTGGACGGTATTTTCCGCCCCATGGCAGCGGAATTCTGTCCTCAAGTAATACTAATGGTGGATGGGAGTGACACCCACTTCATAGACCGGATAACCTGCATGGGGCTGACCTTAAAAGGCATTTACATGATTGCCGACAGAGTGAGAGAGGTTGCCGACAAAGTGTGTGAGGGCAGAGTGGTAGCATTTGCCGGGTCCGGGTACGATCCGAAAGGGATCTTATTTCCCAGAGGCTGGTTGGCTTCGATTTGTGGACTAACGGGAACAAAGGTAGACCTTGAAGAACCTTACCCTCTTCCTCCGGGGCACAGGAGGGATTATGCAGTGCCGCAGACAGAAGAGGTATTGGAGGCCCTAAAAGGAAAACTTCGTCCTTATTGGAAGTGTTTTGCTTGATCGGCTGGCCCCTAAACTCTGCGGCGCTGCAGTGCATCCTTCTCCAACGCCCGGTATTTTCCCGGGCAAGAAGCAAGCGGCAGAAGCGGGCAGAGCTTGAGCCGCTGGACCTTTCAAGACCGGCCTGGTCACGGCGCGGCTGGCGGTGAGCATGGAGGGGTGGAAGGCGATGTGGCAGAGAGCAGCGGTGTTTGTCCTGGTGGCGCTTTTCTCCATAGTGGCGGTGGCCGGGTGCGGCAAGCCAGTGGGGGGGATGCTCAGGGCCCGGGGCGAAAAGATCTTTATACTTTCAGGTACCTTCCCCACTCCCAGTCACGGATTACCAACGGGTCGGCATCGGGCCGCATTACGGAGCCGCCGAGCACCTCGCCGATAAAGAGGGTATGGTCCCCTGCCGGATAGGTGGTTGTGACCCGACACTCGATGTTGGCCAAGCAGTCTGTGAGCACCGGCACCCCGCCCCTCTCACCCGGTGCGGTTTTCAGGCCTAAGGCCTTTACCTTGTCGGTGGTGCGGCCCGAGTGACTGCCGCAAAACCGGGCGATCTCCACCTGTTCGGCGGTGAGGATGCTGATCACGAACTCTCCCGTGGCGGCTATGAGCTCGTGGGTGTACCGTTCTGGCGCAATGGAGACCATGACCAGTGGCGGGCTGAAAGAGACCTGGCTCACCCAAGAGGCAGTCATCAGGTTGTGCCGGCCGTCATGAAAACTGCCGATTAGGGTCACCGGCCAGGGAAGCTGTCCTAAGGCTTTTGTCATGCGGTGTCCTCCTTTGCTGTTTTCGGTTTCAAAACTTCCGGTACTTAGAGGCCTTAAGGTGTAGTTAGCCGTTGCCTGGAGAAAACCTTCTTCCGGCACTCTTTTTTGGCAATATCCGCCTGAGGCACAGATCTATAGCGGTTGTCGGCCTTGATTCTCTAAGGATAAAGCGGGCGCAGCCGGCCGTCCGGGGCGATATGCCCGCCGGGGACCTGGCAGATTACGGTTTTTAATCCCGCCTCCCGCAGGATGTGATGGACGTTTGCCATCTCGGCGACCGTTGGCCGGATGAGGCCCTGGTTCCGGAACTCCGGCCGGTAGTCGAGCACACAGACCTGGGCCTCGGGGTCAAGCCTGAAGATCGCCTCCCCCATTGCCGCGATCTCTGCCAAGCCGATGAATTCCCGGTTGTAAGGGATGCCGATGCCGACGAAGACTTGGGGATGAGCGGCGCGAAGATGGCGTACCGCCTGCCAAGCCGTTTTGAGGTATTGCTCCGCCAGCACGGGATCCTTAAGACCTGTCACCCGCATAAACGTCTCTGGAGTGAACGCCTTGAGGTCGATGCCGATATCGGTCATCCCTGCACCGACGAGTTCGTCGATGTACTCTTCACTGAGGGTCGAGCCGTTGGTATCTACATGCAGGCGGAGGGCAGGGTAGGGGTTGTATTCGCGGAGCCGTCTTAGGTATTTGAGCAGCCAGCGCCGGTTCAGCGTCGCTTCGCCGCCAGAGATTGCTAAACGGTCAACGCCGTAAGCCCTTCTGGCCTCGGTCATCAGACGGGCGGTATCTTCTGGCGTGAGCGGCTCACGCCGGCTGAGGTAGGTGACCTGCCAGTTCTGGCACTGGAGGCAGCGGAAGTTGCAGCCGGCCACAAAGCAGGCCGCCTCTAAGTAAACCTTTCCTTTGAGGTGCCAAGGCGTACCGACGCCGCCGACGGCATGTCCCATGATCCCGCTCACCACCCGGCGCGGCGGCAGGGTTTCCACGCAGGTATCGACCTGCATCCCTTCTCTTAGCGGCGTGAGGCAGGCAGGACGCAGATCGCCGTTTACGACCAAAGCGCAGGCCCAACAGCCGCCCGTACGGCAGGGAGCGGCAAGGCCCTCCTTTTGCGGGAGATCCGCAAAGCGAAAACCGACTTCTTCCAGGGCCGCCTTCAAGGTGGCCGGTGCGCTCACCCGGCACGGGTCGCCGTTTACGAAGATGGTCACGGTGTGGTGCGGCTCCGGCCTTTCTGTAAGTATCAGGGCCTCCTGCGGGCAGGCAGCCACACAGGCACCGCAGCCGATACAAGACTCCGGGCTCGGACAGGCCACGAGTTGAGTGCAGCTTTGGCAGTCGCTGCATCTCTCCGGGATTTTTACAGCCCTTTTCGTAACCATGGCGGCTTCTCCCTTCTTTATGCCCGGCAAGGCACCTCAGACGCTAATTGCCGGGGAGGTTCACCGAGATAGTTCAGCAAGCACTGTTAAACTCCTCCATCCTCAGGCAGGAAAAGCATGGGTAACCGGCGAAAAGGCTTTAAGGGAGGTTTATACTGCTTTAAGGCATGTAGGCAGTCGAGGAGTGGTCCTGGATGGCCGGAAACAAACCGCTCGCGGTCTGCTTTGATTTTGCTGGAGTGCTGGTCGATCACCGTGACTTAGAGCCCTTGCCGGAAATGGCAGCGCTGGTCAAATCCTTGCATGCGGACGGGTGCTGCTTGGCGGTCGTCACCAGGTTTGCCGCTCGGGCGGTGGAACAGCACTTGGGTGGAGAAGTTCTCCGCTGTTTCCGCCGGGTTCTTTCGGCGCCTGCCGGCGGGGAGGAGAAGCTTGCGCGTATCCGTGAGTTTGCGCGGGAGTGCGGTATTGATGAGCTTTCCGGCGTGACCTTTATTGATGACAAGCCGGAGAATTTGGTTGCCGTTGCCGGTTCCGGCGTACGGGTCATCGGCTTTCGGGGCAGCGGCAAATATGACACCGCCGGCGGGTGCAGCAAAGCCGGGATACCGTTTGCCGCGACGGCAGACGAATTGCGCGACTTACTGGCGGTATAAGCGGCCGGCTGACATGAAATGAAGTTCTGGCCGGTCTGCCGGTACTTGCCGGTTAGTGAGCGCCTTCGGCCAAACGCAAACCGACCACCCCGATGATGATTATGCCGATGGAGACGATTTTCAAGGCGGTGAGCGGCTCCCTAAACCATAGCACGCCGACGGCGACGATCATCGCCGTCCCCAGACCGGACCAGATCGCGTAGGCGGTGCTGATGGCGATCCCCTTTATCGCTATGGTCAGGGCCCAAAAGCTGAGCGCGTAAAAGAAAAAGATCGCCGCAGACGGCAGGAGCTTCGAGAAACCGGCGGAGAGTTTCATGGCGGTCGTACCGCACACCTCGAACAGGATGGCCAAAAACAGGAAGACCCAGCTCACCCCGTCACCCCCTGAAAAAGAACGGCAAGGATTTGGGAGCCGTGCAACCCTTGCCGTTGCTGCCTTTCCTGGAGCTGGTGGTCGGATTCGAACCGACGGCCTGCGCATTACGAGTGCGCTGCTCTGCCGCTGAGCTACACCAGCTTCCCCGCATTAATCTTAGCGAAAAGGCTTTTCCTTGTCAAGGCGGGGGGGACACCGGGGAATCAAGCGCACAAGGGTAGCCTGGCCGGTGTACCGCCTCCGTCTTGCGGGGACCGGACCTGTCTGCGACGGGCGGGCCGGCTGAAATTCAGCATCTTGCCATAAGCGGGTATTTGCTGTTATAGTGGAGGCAGAAGGACTGAGACGGGTGAAAGCCGCCGGTACAAAAGATGAGATGATGCGCGAAATAAGGTACAGGCCGATCGGGGTTATTTATTCTCCGTTTAAAGAGCCGGGCGGGACGCCTATCCAGCCCGCGGCCGCCGTAGGCGTTGACGGGACAGTTGAGGTATTGCCAACATATGCCGAAGGTTTAAAAGACCTTGAAGGCTTCTCGCACATCACTTTGATCTATCACTTCCATTTAGCCAAGAAATCGTCGTTGAAAGTCAAGCCTTTCATGGATAACCAAGTGCGCGGGGTCTTCTCAACACGGGCGCCGAGCAGACCGAACCCGATCGGTATTTCGGTGGTAAGGCTTATCAAGGTTGAAGGAAACAGCCTACATGTTCAGGATGTGGATATCGTAGACGGTACGCCGCTTTTAGACATCAAACCCTATGTTCCTGAGTTTGATGCAAGAGAGATTCACAGCATAGGCTGGCTTGAGAGAAAAGTGCATAAACTGCCGGCAGTAAAAGACGACGGGCGATTTAAAAAATGATTTTTTAGGGGGTTGCGGTTGATGCGGCCGATATCTGCTAAGGTTGTTGAAGCAACCTGGAAAAGAATGGCGAGCATCTCTCCTCTTCAGAGCCAACAAATCGTCGACGGGATGAGCAAGCGGCAGCCGGTTGTCCTCGCCTACCTTATGGGGGCAGGAGGCGATCTTTTAAACGAGGATGAGCGGGGGCTGTTGCTTTATTTAGGCGTGGTGGTATGGCAGATGATGCTTCAAGGGGATGCGCCGTTACTTAAGGTCACCGAAAAAATCTTGGACAGGGCGGAAGAGCGGAACATGAAGATGCTCGAACGTTTTGCCGGTGAGCCTTTCGATCTGATGGAGAAGGGCATCGAAGGGATGCTCAGGAACTATCACCAACGAGAAGTGCTTGAGTATGTGGTTGAAGCATTGATGGAAGAACCGGAAGAGGGGTGTTTTATCAGGGACGAAAACAGAGGTATCATGATGGTTTTCTTGAAGACGGTGATCGATTGCTTTGACTGGGCAGGTACTGC
>DTYU01000207.1 GCA_012961725.1 Desulfotomaculum sp. | reverse complement strand
GCTTTAGGGCTTGGAGAATCTGTTTTCTTAGGTCTTCGTCCTCTACGGTGCCGCACTGCTCGTACAGCCGCTTTTTTGTTACGGTGCGTATCTGGTGGGCCAGGGCGATAGAATCTTTGGGCAAGCCGGTTATCTCTGCGGGTAAGAGCGCCTCGGTTGGGTAGATCCTTCGCGCCGACTTGTAGGCGGTAAGTGGAAGAACGGTTACGATGGGGAGGGCTTGGTTCACTTCTTCTGCCGAAATCACTAAGACCGGGCGCTTTCCTGCCTGTTCTGGTCCCAAAGCCGGATCAAGCTCCGTCCAGAAGATGTTCCACCGGTAGGTTACCATTCGGGAATCATCCTTGCTGTTTCCCGATCGGCTTCAGAAAAGGCGTTAGTAATCTCTTCTGTATCTCTTAAAAAGGCAGGGTCTTTGGCTGCTGCCGCCATCGCTTGCTGGAACTCTTTCTGTTCAAGTTCGGCAACGTATTTTTCCAAAGCCTCCCTTACTCCGGCATTAAGAGAGGGGATGGGGTTACCCCCGGTGAACCGCCGCAGCTTTTGCAAGAGGTCAACCGGCAGATAAAACGTAACCTTCTTCAGTGCCGGTGTGACAGGCATGCTTAACCTCCCTTCTTGTGTGATTATATGGTATTACATACCGGTTCGCAATGCAAGTAATTGGCGAAGAAGCTGATGGGGGGTGGAGATTAAGAAAGGGGGATATAGATCCCCCTTTTTTTACTGCTGGAAAACGACGTTACGCCACGTTGATCTTCACGCGCCGGCGGCTTGCTATGTCGGCTTTGGGTGCGCGGATTTCGAGGATGCCGTTGGAGTAGGTCGCTTCCACCTGCTCCGCTCTGATGGTGGTCGGCAGTGCGATAGAGCGGTACAGGCTGGTCGCCTGGCCGCCGGCAAAGGCGGTCGCCGAGATGGAGAGTGAGTCGTCGGTCACCGTGAGGTTGAGGTCGTTGAGGCTGACGTTTGGCAGCTCTGCGGCAACTACTATGTCGCTGTTGGTCTCGTGAAGGTCCACCCTCATCTGTGCCAACCCGGCGGAGGACTGGATGGTTCCGCCCGGAACCCCCATAAACTGGCCGCTTAGGAAGGGATTGACGTAGCCCTGGATCGCTGGGTTGATGAAGGGCTGGCCCCAAGCGGTTGCCATCGGGTTGCCCCACGCGGCCGCCATCGGGTTTGCGGCCGGTGAGAACATTCCGGTTGCCGCCGGGTTTGCCCACGCCGCACTCATCATTGCGGGGTTGGCCCAGGGAGTAACGCCGCTTAGCAGCGCCGGGTTGTACGCCGTGCTGAGCGCAGGATTTGCCAAGGGGTTAAGGCCCGTCCCCTGGCCGAGTGCGGGATTGAAGGCGTACACCACAGTACTGCCCTGGGGCCCCGGTCTGAATGCAACGGGGAATGCGGTTACGGCAGACCGGTATCCCTGGCTGAGCGCTATGGCCTGGTTGGGATTAAAGGACTGGATGTACAAGAAATCAACCTCCTTTTGAGTTTTGTCAGGCAGGTACCGTAGTTATTTTGTAACCTGCTGGAGGCTTTTATGCACCTGCAATTTTCTTGTTTGTGAAAATACGGTCTGTTTACTGCACGCTTTTACGGTGGATAATAAACAGAAACTCGGTTTGCAGAGCTTTGTGAGGGTTATGCCGTATCTCGAGAGGCGCGAACTTATCGCTGAAATCGGTAAGCTGCGAAATGCTTCGGTGATCTGCTATTTTACCGGTGACAGGGAAAACGTATCCACCAGGATCGCCCCTGATGTTATGCCGGTCATGTACCGGCATTTGCGCCTGCTGCGGAAACCCAAACGGATTGCGCTCTTCCTCTATACCCGGGGCGGGGATGTGCTGACACCCTGGCGGCTGGTGCACCTTATCCGGGAGTTTGCATCGCACTTTGACGTCCTTGTCCCTTTCCGGGCTTACAGCGCCGGGACGCTGATCTGCCTCGGGGCGGACGGGATCGTGATGACGACGATGGGGGAGCTGGGGCCGATCGATCCGAGTGTGGTCAACGCCTTCAATCCTCATGACCCGCAGAACCCTGCTGCACGCATCCCGGTCAACGTGGAGGATGTTTACTCCTATCTTGCGCTTGCGAGGGAGCAGGCCGGGCTCAGCAGCGAGGAGTTTTTGGCGAGGACCTTTGCGCTGCTTGCAGAACGGATCCATCCACTGGCCTTGGGCAATGTGCACCGGAACTATCTCTTAGTGCGGTCGCTGGCAAGGCGGCTGTTGGGGCTCCGCCGTGAACCCTTCCCAGAGGAGCGGATGGAGCACATCATCGACAGCCTTACGGAGAAGCTGTACGCCCATAACCACATGATTTCACGGCGGGAGGCCACCCAGGAGATCATGCTGCCGGTCGAATTTCCTTCGGAAAGGCTCGAGGACCTCCTGTGGGAGCTTTACGAGGATTTTGTCGCGGAGATTGTAATGCTGGAGCCTTTTAACCCGGCCCAGATCTTACGCGGCTCCAGGACCGAGTTTGAGGTCACCGGGGGTTTTGTGGAATCGGAACGCGGCCAGGACGCGTTTGTCTTCAGTGGCGTGGTCGAGCGGCGCGACTTTCCGGAGGCGGGCCAGATCAACGTGAATATCCTAAAACAGGGATGGCACAGCCGGATATGATTTCGGAGGTCGGAGGCCATAGGTCAGAATTCAGGGAACGGGCGTCAGGAGACTGTTTAGATTGTTTAGGAGGCAAGAGAATGGGCGAAAAAGAACGTCGCCGGCATGTCACCCCCAGGGTTACGCTTATAAGGTTTACGTACCCGCTGTCAAACCGCTACTACCTGCTTAGCGAAAGCAGCGGTTATCCTTCTGCAGATTACCAGGTTCCTTTCCGCGGGGCGGGTGAGACGCGTCTCATTATTCGTGAGGTCGACAGGTAGGCGTATGGCTCAAGAAAGCTCATAGCTGAAAGTCGAAAGCTGAAAGTGCTAAACCAACGCACTTTTAGCTTTCAGCTTCTTAAGACTCATACGGAGAACGCAAAGCCACAAAGAATAGTTAAGAATACAAGTCTCATAGGCCGCTGCTTACCACTCGTGCTCCTTTCTGCGCTTCTTATTAAACCGGACCACCAACACCCCATTGGTGAGGTCAGCAGTAACACCGTCCGGATCGACATCCCCCGGGAGGGCCAACAAGCGGGCGTAAGTGCCCCGCGGGCGTTCGGCATACAGGGGTGTACCCTGAGGTATTTTGTCACTGAGAGGCCCGCTTACAGCCACCTCGGAACGGGAGATTTCAAGCACCAATTTGTCGGGGTCGGCTCCCGCCACGTCCATAAGATATACCACGTGATCGCCGGTGTCAAGGATATCAACGCGCGGCATGATGGTGGCGGGGGCCGACCATGCCGGCACCCCGGTGGCCGCGCTTCCGACAACTTCCGGGCTGGGGGTGACCTGACGAATCTCCATTGAGCATTCCTCCTGAAATGGATGTTCGAGCTCATACTGACAGATTTTGGGGTTCGTTTTCTGCGTTCGACGTCGGGACGACCGGCCGGTCGCCTGTACAAGGAGCCAGAAGTCAGAATCCAGCATGATTATTCGTCCTACCTCACGCTGATGGAAGGCTGAGAGTATTTTGGCCGTTTGACCGGCGCTTTATGCATGCTGGAACGCGCGGTTACTTGCCGAAAGGGATTCGGCACATCACGGCGAAATAGGCAGCAGACGGTAGTCAGTACGCAGTAGACAGGTTTCCATGCGAGGTAGCGAAAATCAGTATAATCAACAACTCAGTTAAACTGTGTCAGAAGGCGGAGTTGGATTTGACGGCCGAAAACCGTCTGGGCACGCCCGCGACAGCTCTTGGTTTGTCGCCCCGGTTCGAGAGGGCAAAGGCGCTCCTGAAGCTGGTGTGCTTATCTGCAATGCTGCTGGGGCTGCCGCTTTTGGGCGTGAGGCTTTCCGGCGGCTCGGTTGACCCTTATCTGGCGTGTCCCCCGCAGGGCCGCTTTATAGTACAGCCGCCCTTTTCCTGGACCGTCTTCCTGCTGCTTGCCCTTTTACCGCTCGCTACGGCCTGTCTTTATGCAGCCTGGCTGAAACGACCGGTCAAAACGGAATCGCCTCCCGACCTCGTAGGGCCAGTAAAGCGGCCCTTCCCCTGGTGGGGTGTGGCAGGTCTTATGCTGCTTGCAGCAGCGTGGGTTTTGGCCTGGACGCGCTTCCCCTGGTTTGAAAGGTGGCAGCCGTTTACCTTCAGCCCGTTATGGATAGCCTATATCATAGTCGTAAATGCGCTGACGTTTAGGCGGACGGGAAACTGCCTATTGACCAGCCGGCCCGGGTATTTCCTGTCGCTCTTCTTGCTGAGTGCCTTGTTCTGGTGGTACTTCGAATACCTGAACCGCTTTGTGCAAAACTGGTACTACGTGGGGATTCAGTCATTCAGCCCCCTGAAATACTTTCTTTTGGCCACGCCCCCCTTCGCAACGGTGCTCCCTGCGGTTATGAGCACCGCGGAGTGGATCGCGAGCCGCCCTTTTTGGGGGCGGCCCCGGGAAGCAATTCTGAGGCTCAGGGTGAAGAGCCCCCGGGCGGCCGCCTGGGCGGCGCTCTTGCTTTCGGCTTTGGGTCTCACAGGAATCGGGGTCTGGCCTACCTACCTCTTTCCGCTGCTGTGGCTGTCGCCGGTGATAATAATCTTGTCGCTCCAGGTGCTGTTAGGCGAAGAGACGGTATTTGCTGCGGTAGGGAACGGCGACTGGCGGCCCGTCTTGATTCCCGCGCTGGCGGGGTTGTGCTGCGGTTTCTTTTGGGAGATGTGGAACTATTACAGTTTGGCCCGGTGGGAATACGCCGTGCCTTTTGTGCACCGATTTCAGGTCTTTGAGATGCCGCTTTTGGGCTATGCGGGGTATCTGCCGTTCGGGCTGGAATGTGCCGTGGTTGCGGATCAGCTTGCCCGGCTGTGGCCCGTCAAGAAGGCGGACCGCCCCGCCGGGCTTGTGCTAACCGCCGGTTCTTAACGATGGGGAACTGGAAAATGGCGAAGCATACAGGCCTAAAGGAAGCGGATGCTGATATTTGTACATGAGAGATCAGATATCTTGGTGCTCGATTTTTCGGTAGCTTGACTTTTGGGTTATATTGTATAACAATAAAAGCTAAAACACGAGGGGGTGGGAGATTGATTAAGGTGGTGGTGACCGGGGCTGCCGGCCGGATGGGGCGGGAGGTCGTCCGCGCGGTAAGCAGGACCCCCGGCATGACGGTGGCAGGTGCGGTGGATCTCGGCCATAACGGCGAGGATGCAGGGTCTCACGCCGGGATCGGCCCGCTCGGGGTGGTGGTGCGCCCCGACCTGGTAAACGTACTGGAGGAGACCCGTGCAGAGGTAATGGTTGATTTTACTACAGCGAGCGCGGCGGTGCAGAACATACGCGACGCGATTGAATGCCGGGTGCGTCCGGTCGTCGGCACCACGGGCATTCCACCCGAAGAACTGCAGGAACTCGGGCGGCTGAGCAGGGAAAAGGGCGTAGGCGGGGTAATTGCGCCAAACTTTGCGATCGGCGCGGTTTTGATGATGCACTTCGCGGGTATCGCTGCCCGCTACCTGCCGGCGGCGGAGGTGATTGAGCTTCACCACAACCAGAAGATCGACGCCCCTTCGGGAACGGCGCTGAAGACGGCGGAGATCATTGCCGCCAACCGGGGTGACGCAACGAGTGAAGACGGCACACAAGTAGTGAAGCTTGATGGGGCACGGGGCGGCACGCTCAGCGATATCCGTATCCATAGCATCCGTTTGCCCGGCCTGGTTGCCCACCAGGAAGTGATCTTTGGCGGTTTGGGACAAACGCTCAGCATCAGGCACGACTCCATTTCGCGGGAGTCCTTCATGCCGGGGGTAATTATGGGGATAAAGAAGGTAATGGAGCTCCGGGAGATCGTTTTCGGATTGGACAAGTTGATATTCTGACGGTTGAAAAACGCAATTCTTTCTATGCAGGTCTTTGACAAATTCAAAGGGCAAGCCCTCTCATGTGCAGACTCCCGCCTTTAGCCCCGCTCTAGAACGAACCTCGGCCTTCCGTGGCGCATATATTGGCTATTAGCCGTGGGGGGAGAGAAAGTGAAAGGCAGACTGAGAGGGATCAACGTTGCCGTTATCGGCGGCGACCACAGGGCGGTCTTTACGGCCGAGGAACTCTTGAACCAGGAGGCCCAGGTAAGGCTCGTTGGACACGATGCGGCGGTTCCCGGGATTCAGTCGCCGGCGACGGTCGG
>DTYU01000206.1 GCA_012961725.1 Desulfotomaculum sp. | reverse complement strand
GTTCCACTGCTCCTCGAGCCGGTCGGCTATCTCTTCCTGCTGCCTTGTCAGGGTTTCGTTTCCCACCATCGTGGTACCGATTAGAATGCCGACCCCCAACATTAAGAAAACCGCAACCAGCGTGATGATGTGGTAGCGGATGTCGATAATCACATTCGACTCCCCTTCTGTTTACAATCCTAAGGCCATGCGGAATTGTAGGAAAAGCAGCTTGAGGAGCTGCCTGATCGACGGTGAAATGGCAGCCACGGCTCCAATAGGTATAAGCGCAGCAGCAACCACTTGGGCCAAATAGCGCACCCTGACCCTTCCATGATAGAGACGGGAGACCCCTTTTGCATCGATCAGGATCGAGCCCACCTTCAGCCTTACGAGGAAAGTGCTCCCCATCCCCTGCCGGCCCTTTTCTAAGAAGTCGACGACGTTGGAATGCGTTCCTACTGCGACTATCAGGCTCGCTCCCTTCTCGTAAGCTAACAGCATTGCCGCATCCTCACTCGTTCCGGGTAAGGGAAGGGTTACGGCCTCCACTCCCAGCTCTTTGACCCTTTTCAGTCCCGGGGCTTCTCCGTTGGGGTAAGCGTGGACGACTACCTCCTTTGCCTCAAACAGCGCCTCATCGCTCACGCTGTCCATGTCGCCGATCACGATTTCCGGCCGGTAACCGAACTCGCGCAGGGCATCCGCACCGCCGTCAACACCTATCAAAACCGGCCGCAGCTCCCGGATATAGGACCGTATCGCCTGAAGGTCCTCCTTGTAATCAACCCCCCGGACTACTATCAGCGCATGCCTTCCCTGCATCTTTGTCTTCAGTGGGGGAACGGGTATCGGCTCGGTTACCAGACCAACCTCGCTGCGTGCATAAGACAGCGTATTATCAATAAACTGGCGGAGCACATCTCCCAGCCTGCTTTTTGCAGCAGCCATCCCCGCCAATATCCGATCAATATCGAGCTTCTCCCCATGGGCAACCAAACCACCGTTTAGGTAAACGCTTGCTCCCGACACTTCCACTTCCGAGCCTTCCGGGATTTGCAGCACCGCTGGACCGAGGCGGTCGATGATCGGGATACCGGCCTTAATCAGCATCAACGGCCCCTCATTCGGGTAGTTGAGGGAGAGAGACTCCTGGGCATTGAGCACCAGTTTGCACTTTGCGTTTATTAGCCCCTGTGCGGCCAATTTGTCAATGCCGCTATGGCTGATAATCGCCACCTCGTTGGGCTGGAGACGCCGAATCAGGTTTTTTGTCCGCCGGTCGACGCGTGCCCGGCCTTTTATCGCCATTCTTTCGCCGCCCTACCCATACACTCACTATAACTACCAGTATAATGCCTTGTCCGCACAAGTCAAGGACAGGTGCCCTAAGGATCCTCGCGGTTCATTTGATAATATACAAGCAGTGCTCATTCATAAATCAAAGTCTGAGCCGACTTTTTTTTATCCTCTATTCTTTAACACCGCAGGAAGATGATTTCTGACCAAAATTTTTCCGCATAACCCATCTTGCGCTTCATGCTCCCTGCCGATCCGCTTCCCATCCCAGATAAAGGAATCCCTTTTAGAACTCTGAGACCTGACCGGGCGGTCAGGTCTCCCTCCGTCAGCTTACTTTGGTCTCAAGCCGCAGCTTGTCAGCGATCATCGCGATGAACTCTGAGTTGGTGGGTTTGCCTTTGGCCGTGCTCACTGTATAGCCAAAAAACTTTGATATCGCGTCAACATTTCCCCTGTCCCAAGCGAGCTCTATTGCATGTCTTATCGCCCGTTCCACCCTGCTTGGAGTGGTATTGTATTTCTGGGCGATCATCGGATACAGCTCCTTGGTGATTCCCCCCAAAAGGTTTATCTCCTCTACCACCATCAAAATGGCGTCACGCAGGTAGTGATATCCTTTGACATGTGCCGGCACGCCTATCTCGTGGATGATATTGGTAACCGCCATGTCCAAGTTTCGCGGCTTTGACGGCGCAACAAAAGGGGGGGCGCTTGCTATACCGTCACCTAATTGTTTGATTCTGCTCGCCAACACCGAAAAGTTGAAAGGCTTAACGATGTAGTAATCGGCCCCAAGTTCAACCGCCCTTTGGGTAACGGCCTCCTGCCCCAGTGCCGTTAGCACGATGAATTTCGGACGATAGGAAACCGGGGTGCTGGCGAATTTCTCAAGGACACCGATGCCGTCCAAGTGGGGCATGATAATGTCTAAGATCACAACGTTAGGCCGGGTCTCTTCTAAGATTTGAAGGGCCTCGAGTCCGTTGTAAGCGACACCGACAAGTTCGAAATCGGGTTGCTGACTAAGGAAGTCCTTTAACAGTTCACAAAACTCCCTGTTATCATCAGCGATCAAAACGCGTACCGGTTTACTCATTTAGCTGACTGCCCCTTTCCATTAGACTTCTGTAAGGTTCGCCTGCAACTTTTTGGTAGTTAACTACTTCGCTGCCCTGAAAAAATATCCTTCTCCTTTAAGGTTAAAAACTTTGAAATTGCCATATTTTTGTAATACATGAAAGCCCATTTACTTATATTTTACAACAACTTTGTATCGAAGGATAGCCAATTCTGCCAAGAAATGCTCTTGTTTTGTTGCTTAATGAAAGCAGGTTGCATTCACGCAGCATCCTTTCGGCGAATATGCCGTAACCCTTTTGCGGGTTACTGATATAAACGTTCGTTACGGCGCCGACCAAATACCCGGACTGGAGTATAGGACTGCCGCTCATCCCTTGAACAATCCCTCCTGCACTGCGGAGCAAACGCTGGTCGGTAATGTTGATAATGATATCCTTTTTGCCGCCCGGCCTCATCGCGTTTGTCTGGAGGATATCGACCTGAAATCTTTCCATTCTGTTCCCTTTGACCACGGTCAGTATCGTCGCCTTTCCCGGGCGGACCTGATGTGACAGGGCGACCGGGATCGGTTGCTTAAAGAACGGGTGCTCCGGAATACGGTCCAGCCTTCCGTAAATTCCGTATTCAGTGTTTTTTTCTATTGTACCGGATAGGGTGCAGGCTCTGCTGATTATGCCTATTTTTTCACCCGGTTTACCCTTCCGTCCCGGCCTTACCCCTTGAATGAAAGCCTCTATTATGGAACCGTCAGCCAACTCCACCGGATCGGCCGTAGTTACGTCGGTTACCACGTGCCCAAGTGCCCCGTATCGCTTAGTTGCCGGATCATAGAAAGTAAGCGTCCCCACACCGGCAGTCGAGTCCCTGATCAACAGGCCTATTCGATAAGAAGCTGAGCGCCTGCAGAAAGCAGGCCGAACCTCAAAAAGCATTCTCTTGCCGTTCCTCTCTATCTGTAAGACAACGGGGCGCCGCTTGACACCTGCGCGCAGGACCGCTTCCTTGACCACTCGGTCGCTTGCGGCAGGCTTGCCGTCAATCCTCAGGACTATGTCGCCAACCTTGATTCCGGCTTCTGCCGCGGGAGAAAACCTTGCGCCGCTCTTACCTGAAACCTCGGCGTATCCGACGATTATTACTCCCTGAGCGTGCAGCAACACGCCGACGGCCTGCCCGCCCGGGAAAACCCTGACCGCCGGCCTAATGTCAAAAACAACGGTGCGGATCGGTATGACTCCGTTAAGCGAGATCCGCGCCAAGAACCTGCCCGGAACTGCTGCTCTTACCTCATCGGAAAGTGGAATCCGGTTCCCGACTCCGGGGTAGTCGCTTTCGGCGGCAAGAATTAGGTGATCTCGGAGGAATTCCGGAAATCCCTGGGGCACCCGTAGAATCTCACCGACGGCAAGGCGCTGGTGCACAGGCCAAAACGCAGCAGCAACATAGGTAAAGGCAAATAAAGCACCGAGGAGAAAAAAGAGTACAAGACAACGCAGCTTGCGTGGCAATAGGGTCCCCTCCGGAGTTTTAAGATTCCCGGAGGGTGAACCCTTTATGCCCTGTCCTCAGACCTTATAAGTTCCTTTGCGTGTTCTGTGGCCGTCTCTGACGCGCCCCCGATGAGGCGCGCAACCTCTTTCACCCGCGCCTCACCGGTAAGCGGCAGGACTCTGGTTACGGCACGTCCGTCCACCACCTCCTTTTTTATCAGCAGGTGCACGGCTCCCATTGCAGCCACCACGGGCTGGTGGGTGATACAGATCACCTGCCGGCTCCGGGACAAGAACTCAAGCCTTGCGGCGATACCGGCCAGCGCCTGGCCGCTCACCCCGGTATCCACTTCGTCGAGGAAAAGAGTCCCCACCCGCTCGTTCTGCGACACTATCACCTTGAGTGCAAAAATCGTCCGCGCCGCCTCTCCGCCCGAGGCTGTGCGTGTCAGGGGTTTCAATGGCTCACCGGGGTTTGCAGAGAAGTAAAACTCCGCCTCTTTTAGCCCCCTCGGGTTGGGAGCGTCCCCAACAGGGTGAAAAACCACCTTGAACCCCGTTTTCTCCATCGCCAGCGCCGCCAATTCCCGGGTTATCTTTTCCTCCAAAACAAGGGCCGCTTCCTCACGCGCCGCTTGGAGCCTTTCTGCGCGCGCCAGCCATTCTTGCCTAAGCCGGTCAGTCTCCATCTGCAGCCTAACCGCCTCTTCTTCCCCCCGCTCAAGGGTTTCAAGCTCTGCCGCAGCCTCGTCCCTGTAACGCAGTATATCGGCGACCGTGTCCCCGTATTTGCGGCGGAGACGCTCGAAGAGATCAAGCCGCAGCTCGATAGCGTCCAATCTGCGGGGGTCATACTCCTCTTGGTCGGCCACGCGCTCTAATTCCCGTGCGGCCTCCGTGATGTAAAGTGCCGCCTCGCGCAGGTTCTCAGCATGACTCTTCAGTTCCGCGCGGTAGCGTGCGATCTCCTCCGCAATCGCCGCGGCCTCCCCGACAGCCTCGACCGCGGACCCCTCTTTGCCCGTCAACAAACTCCGCCCGCGGTTTGCAAGCTCGGTAAGTCGGGCGGCGTTCTGCAGCCACGCCCGCTCTCGAAGGAGTTCCTCCACTTCCTCCGGTTTAAATGCCGCGGCGTCGATTTCGGAAATCTCGTACCGTAACATATCGGCGCGCCTTGCGCGCTCGCGGCGCTCCCTCATCAACTGCTCAACCTTTTCCCTCGCCGACCGCCATTGCTGGTAAATCCTTTCTAACTCGGCTCTGGCCCCGCGCAGCCCGGAAAAAGCCTCGAGCATCTCGCCGTGTCTAATAGGATGGTGCAGGGCCTGCTGTTCTCCTTGAATTAAGAAGTCGATGAGCTCTCCGGCGGCCTCCCGGCATAGAAAAAGAGGCACCGCCTGTCCGTTTATCCGGCACAGGCTCCTGCCCTGGCGGTAAAGCTCGCGCAGAAAGGAAAGATGTCCCTCCTCCGGCTCGATGCCGTACTCGGCCAGGCAGGCCGGCACCCTCTCTACCGCAAAAACCGCTTCTACTGTCGCTTTCTCCGCACCGGTACGCAGGTAATCTCCGCTTGCTCTTTTTCCCAAGGCAAGCTCAAGCGCATCAAGAATCACAGATTTACCTGCCCCGGCCTCGCCCGTTATCACATTGAGACCGGGCTTGAACTCGATCATTAGGTCTTCTATTAAAACGATCTTCTTGATTGTTAGCGACCTTAGCATTCTTACTCCGCACTCCGGCCGGTAGACAGCGCCTTCAGGCGCCGGCCCACTTCGGCGGCCTCGCCGCGCGACCTGAGGATAATCAGGAAGGTGTCGTCCCCGGCAACAGTACCGATCACGCCGGGCCAATCTGCTTGATCAACGGCAGAGGCGACTCCCTGTGCCGCTCCGGGGAATGTCTTGACCACCACAAGGTTTTCGCTCGTGTCAAAACCTATCACACCGTCACGCACCATGCGGCGTAACCGCTCTTCTTCACGGGGATTTTTGACCCGGGATTCGGGAGTTATGTAACACATGCCGGCTTCAGCAGGTACCTTTACCAAGCCGAGTTCCCTCACGTCACGGGAGACGGTCGCCTGGGTTACTTTGAAACCGGCCTCCGATAAGGCCTCAACCAACTGCCGCTGGCTGGTGATGGGATACTCTTTAATTATTTGAAGAATCTTGTTGTGCCTTGCCACCTTCATGCCCGCTTGGCTCCCTCTTGGGTGTCACCACAGTTTTCCAGACTTTCTCTTCATCCTTCCTTATTACGTGTCACCGCATTCTTCCAAACCGTCCAGTCTCAGTTTTTTTCTTAAGACGCAGTAAAAGCTCCGGTCAGAGACCCTCATCAGTTTGTAAGGGTTAGGGTAACGCCTGATCCTGACCGTATCACCGGCGAGGAGCGGCAGGCTTTCTTGACCGTCCACGGTTAGGCTGAAGCCTGCCACGCTGGTCTCTAACAGAACCTGAACCTCGGCACGGGCATTTACTACCATCGGCCGGACCATGAAGGAGTGGGGACAGATGGGGGTCAAAACGATACCCTCAACCGACGGTTCAACAACCGGACCGCCCGCAGAGAAAGAATAGGCGGTCGAGCCGGTCGGCGTGGAGACGATTACCCCGTCGCCGTTAAACCTCATTGCGCAGTACCCATCGACACGAACCTCAAGTCTGCAGGAGCGACTCAGCGCCCCCCTGCCGACAACGCAGTCGTTGAGGCACATGACCTCTTTAATCGTACTGCCTCCTCGTTCCACTCCGCCATGTAGCAGAAGCCGTTCTTCGATGCGGTAGCGGCCTGTTAGAATCCGCTCGATTCCCGTAAAAAGTTCTTCCGCGCCCAGCTCTGTCAGAAAACCAAGCCTGCCCAAGTTTATGCCGAGGACCGGAAGCCCGTTGGGGGCTGCTATCGGAACGGTGGAAAGCAGCGTACCGTCACCGCCGAGTGAAAAGAGACAGTCGGCGCCCTCCCTCATCATCTCTCGGCTCACGCCGCTTCTTCCCAACAGCCGCGCATGCTCCTCCAACAGGAGAACCCCCAAACCGCGTCCGTCTAAGTATTGTATGATCGCGTCGGCTACCGCTGCCAAACTCTGCCCGAGCTTAGGGTTCAGTACCAGCCCGACGGTTCTTAGCTCCATACGCCTTCACATCTTTCTTAGATCGCCTGCTAATGGGCGTCAGCAAATTCACAGAGGCACCTCGTTCTATTCTCTTTCGAGGCTTAACTCCCGCCACGCCTGGGCAACTGTCTCTTCCACATCCCCGCGCCAGGGTTTGCCGGGCTCCTTACTGAAGTAAACGAAAAATTCAATATTGCCCTCCGGGCCGCGTACCGGCGAGTGAATCAACCCGCGGACCTCCCAATCCATCGCGGTGATGAACGAAAGGATCCTCCTGCAGACCGCAACGTGGGTCGCAGGGCGCCGCACCACACCCCGCTTGCCCACGTTCTCGCGCCCCGCCTCAAACTGCGGCTTGATCAAAGCAAGACCCGCCCCCTTCTCCCTTAAAAGCCGCCCAACGGGCGGCAGTACCTTTTCGAGGGAGATAAAACTGACATCGATGACCGCAAAGTCTGCCTTTTGATCAAGCGCTTCCGGGGCAAGGTAACGGATGTTGGTCCTTTCCAGGAGAGCAACGCGCGGGTCACTTCTGAGTTTCC
>DTYU01000205.1 GCA_012961725.1 Desulfotomaculum sp. | reverse complement strand
TACCATTGGTAATAATACGGACCACTTTTCGAGTAGTTTCTCACGTACCAGTGCGTACCCATCTCGCTGGGACATGCGGCCCACGCATCCATCAACAGGTAAGAAGGAGGAGACTCCCACCAAAAAAGGCCAAGTGTTGTTATGCACAGAGGACAACGAACCGGATCGTCAGTTATTGCCTCAACCATACAACTGTGGGCTGCCGCGCTTGTGACGCCAACCGTCAAGGCTGCGAGAAGCATGGTTATTAGCACTATCGTGGCGATTCGCAGGCGTCTATTTCTTAGCATTTTATCGCCTCTATTCCGTTTTGGACAGAATAACTTACTGCTGCGGAATTATGGTATTACTGGGCCGCGTTATGGGAAGCTGCGTCTTCCAGGTGCTGTTGCCGCAATCCTTCTAATTTCCGCCTCAATAACGGCAAATTTGAGCGAAAAGGTGCCGAATTTAGGAGGAGAATAAGGCTACACCCAGCGATATGGCTAAAGAATAAAATTATAAGTTCTTGGGCGAACAAGCCGATGTGGAAGCCGTGCTCACGCCGGTAAGCAAAATAAAAGAAATTGCCAAAGGCGATTTCTACAAGGAAGTCCCGCCTCTAACTTCCTACATCCTGCCTCTCATGCAGGCAGGTTCTTCCTCAACTTTTTCATCAAGCGTGATTTTTTGCGGGCCGCGGTGTTTTTATGGAGGATTCCTTTGGTCCGTGCCTTATCGAGTGCCCGCAGTGCCGCCCTGAGTTTATCTTCGGTGTCGGTTTGACCCTCTGCCAAGGCCTTTTCGAACTTCTTGATGGTGGTTCTCAGCGCTGACTTTAGGCTCTTGTTTCTCAGTGTGCGCTTCTCGATTTGCTGCAGCCGCTTAAGCGACGATTTTTTGGCCAATCTTTCACCTCCTGAAGGTGTTTCATCAAAACTGACGGTGAAATTCTATCATGCTGTGCCGGAAGTTGCAAGCCCATGTTTTTGCGCCGGCAGGAATAACCTTACCGGTTTTGGCTAATCCTATGCTCAAATGACGCTGAGGAGGTGAAACAGTGGAACGTCAAACATGGATCGGCGCGGTCGTCAGGTTCGTGGTCTCAGCCATTGTGCTGATGATTGTGAGCTGGGTGTCCCCGGGTTTTGTCGTGAAGGGCGGCTTTTTAGGGGCGCTCATTGCTGCTGCGGTGATTACAATTCTCGGCTACATCGCTGAGAGCCTTTTGGGAGACCGCATCTCGCCGCAGAGCCGGGGCCTGGTAGGGTTTATTACTGCTGCTGTCGTCATCTATCTGGCGCAGTTCGTGATACCGGGGCTGTTAAGCGTAAGCATCATCGGTGCTCTGATTGCGGCCTTTGTGATCGGTCTCATCGACGCTTTTGTACCTACAATGCTGCGGTAATCTTAATTAGTCTTGTCCCCCCTTTGTCGGCATATCATTTACCTCGAGGGGGGACTTTCATTGCGGCGGTTGCTCACCAGAGTGGCGGTGATTCTGCTTTTTTGTCTCTTTATTCAGTCTTCCAAGGGCGCCGGCATACTTATTTCAACGATGTGGAGCTCCAAAGAGATCGTCGGCTTATGCCTCTGTGTGCCGGTTCAGGATGGACCGGCTGTCCGGTCGTTGATTTCAGCGGCCTGCCGGCATGTTGCACAGGTCGACTGTTCCAAACGCGGGCTTTTGTCTTCGGTCTTGCCGGGGTCTGATGTTATGGCCGTGTTGCCGGTGGCTTCCGTTCCGGCGCGCGCCTACCGGATTAAGGAGGAGGCGGTTTCGCCGCCGCCCCTGGTAGCAATATATAACACGCACACGGGGGAAACTTATGCGGTAACGGACGGTGTAGAGCGGGTTGAAGGACGCGGAGGGGTGGTCAAGGTGGCTGCGGTTTTAGAGAAGCGATTACGGCAGCACGGTATTGCTGTGCTGCGAAGCGATAAAATACATGACGGCCGGTACGCCGAGTCCTACCTTGAATCGGAGAAGACCGTCCGGGAGCTGATTTACGCCAACCCCGAAATCGCTGCTCTGTTCGATATCCACCGCGATTCAAAACAGCCCGCGGGAATGACTACTGCGAAGGTAAACAACCGGGAGGTGGCGCG
>DTYU01000204.1 GCA_012961725.1 Desulfotomaculum sp. | reverse complement strand
CCGCCTCGCCGTGGCCGTAAACCTTCTTCAGCTCCTCAACCCTGATCACCCTTGCGCACCGCCGGTTGCACGCACCGACTGGCCGTCTTCCAGATCCTCGGGGTTGAGGATTACCGAGGCACCCGGCTCAAGGCCTTTCTTGATGACGGTGTAAAGCTCATTGGCTCCGCCCACGGTTACCGTCCGTTTGCGGGCCTTGCCCCTCTCCACGGTGAAAATGACCTTTTTGCCGTCAACCTCAACCACCGCCTCGGTGGGGACAAGGAGCGCCTCGTGCGGCTTGACGCGGTGGATGACCGTGTCCACCGTGGCGCCCGGCAGAAGCCCGCCCTCTTTGAGCGTTACGTACACCCGCACGATCTTCTCGACTTCCCGTTCCAGTTTTTTAGTCACCGCGGGCGCCACCCGAAAGACCTCGCCCTCCCAGGTCTTTTCAGGGTCGCCAATCCAGTTGATCTCCACCTCCTGACCGGGGGCGATATCCCTTACGTCCTGCTCGCTTAGTTCGGCCACCACCTGTAGCTGCGCGGGGTCGCCGATCGTCAGCACCGGCGTGCCAGGCTGCAGGTAGTCCCCCTCCTTCACCCTCGTTTCGAGTACTGTCCCGGCGATGGGCGCCGTGAGCCGCGCCTTCTCTAACAACCGGCGGGCGCTCTCCGCCGCGGCCAGCGCCTGGCGCACCCTGGCGCGGTATACCGCGAGCGTGCGCTCGTCCGCTTCCGTGAGTCCCTTAAGCCGCGCCTCTGCCGCGGCCATTTCGGCCCGGGCCTGTTCGTACTCTATCTCCGCCGCTTCGAGCTCGGCCTGTGAGGCTGCCTCCTGCTCAAAGAGATAGCGGTACCTTTCAAGCTTCTTCGCAGCTGCCTCGGCCGCCGCCTTGGCGGCGGCAAGCGCCGCCTCCGCCTGGGCGATCTCGACCGGCGTGCCGGGTTCAAGCGCTGCCGCAAGTTCCGCCTCCGCCGCGGCGAGCGCCGCCTCCGCCTCCTTCACCTGGTCTTTTACGTCCGCCGCGTCAAGTTCGCCCAAGACCTGTCCGGCGGTAACGCTGTCGCCCTCCTGCGCTTTGAGTGACAGCAGCCTCCCCGCAAAAGGCGCCACGACCACCGCCCGGCGCGTTGTTTCCACTTCTCCGGCAGCCAAAACCTTGTCCTCAAAAAGCCGCTCTTCCGCCACGGCCACCTTTACTTCCGCCGCTGCACCATGAAAACCGCGCCAGACGGCAGCGGTGATCACCGCTACGGTGAGAAGGAGACCGCCGAGTACCAGCCAGAATTTAGCACTGCGCAGCAAATCGTCTCTCCTTCCCTCACGCCATCCCCGGAGGGGTACTCAAGAAGGATAGACCTGCCAGGATCATTGCGCTGAGCACCCAGAGGGCGAAAAGGTATACCGTCAGCGCACCGGGCCGCGTCTTCATGGCCGCCGCGCCGCCGATGCCCCAGAGGACGAGACTCCACCAGGTAAACGGGCTGCACCGCGTGAGAAAGAAGTACCAAAAGCTTTTCTCAACCGGGAGGAAAGCCGCTAAACTTATGCTGACGTTCTGGATGTTTTCCACGGGCACGTTAAGGGCCACCAGCGTGGTGACAATCCCGCCAAGCAAAATGGGTACGTACCCGTAGACTGCCACCGCGAAAAGCGCTTTGAAAGGGGTCTCCCGGGCGGAGAACATCGCGAACAGCTTAAGGAGCCCTGTAACAAGCAGCCAGACGGCCCAAGGGAATACAGCGGCGGAAACCACGCTTCCCACCGCTGCCACGTCGGGGGCGACCGCCAGCGCCTTCTCGGCTTCTCCAGGCGGCAGCGCGGCCGGCCCCTGGGTCAGCATCCATTCGGTCAAGGCGCGGACCTTCGGAGCTAAGATCACCCCTGCGATGGTGCTTATCGCGCACAGTAGCAGGGCCGGCTTCAGGAAAGCGGGCGCCGCTATTATTTCCTCAAAGGCCTTCGCCGGGCTGATCAGGACCTGCGAGAACCGCCAGGTAAAGCGCCCGCCGTTGTTTTCGCTCATCCTCCCCAACCTCCGTTTTCTCAAGTCTTTTTAAACAGGATATTCGCTAAGCCGCTCTTTTTCCCTTTTAGTTAGTTCTGGCACGCTAAAAAATCGCTATAGCCTTTTGCTGGTGGAAAACATAAACGATTACCCCTGACTTTCCTCACCCAACTCGGCGTAGATGGCCGCGTAAACCCCGCCTTTGTTAAGCAGTTCCTCATGCAGCCCTTCTTCGGCAACCGTTCCCTCGTCCAGCACCAGGATCTTGTCGGCTATCTTGACCGTAGAGAGCCGGTGCGCGATCACAATGACGGTCGAGGTCTGCTTGAGGGCGAGTAGCGCCTTGTGAATATCGCTCTCCGTTTGCGGGTCGATAAACGACGTCGGTTCATCTAAGATGACTATCTTGTGGCTGGCCAAAAACGCACGGGCGAGGGCTATCCGCTGGGCCTCGCCGCCGGAGAGCTGTATCCCTCCTTCGCCGATTCTGGTGGAAAACCCGTCCGGGAGCTG
>DTYU01000203.1 GCA_012961725.1 Desulfotomaculum sp. | reverse complement strand
GGTGGCCGTCACCACCACCACGTCCTCGATCCGGACGCCGCCTTTCCCCGGCAGGTACACCCCCGGCTCGACGGTGACGACCATCCCCGGCTCCAGCAATGTCTCCACACCTTCAGCCAGACGCGGCTCCTCGTGCACCGCCAGGCCGAGACCGTGCCCCGTGCTGTGGGTAAATGCCCCCCCAAAACCCTGCTCACTGAGCACGGCACGCGCCGCCTGGTCGACATCCTTGGCGGCGACACCCGGGCGTATAGCGGCAATAGCCGCCTTCTGTGCGGCAAGCACCGCGCGGTAGATTTCTTCCTGCCATGCCTTTTTCTTACCCACCGCCACCGTCCGGGTAAAGTCCGAGCAGTACTGTCCGACTACGGCGCCACAGTCCACCACCACGAGGTCCCCTTCCTCAACCGCCTTCTCCGCTGCTCTCCCGTGCGGGAGCGCAGACCGCCAGCCGGAGGCGACGATGAAATCGAACGCCGCACGTTGCGCACCTTTGCGGCGGAGGAAAAACTCGAGTTCGAGCGCCCAGTCGCGCTCTTTAACCCCGGGCCGCAAAGAGGCAAGAGAGGCCGCAAACGTCTCGTCCACCAAGCTGACGGCCCTTTTGATTGCCGTTATTTCCTGCGGCTCCTTAATCATCCGCAACCGTTCCACCAGGCCGGCAGCCGGTACCAGGGTTATGCCTGCCGCTTCATCCGCCAGCTTATGCCATTGCTCGTAACTGACGTGATCCGCCTCCAGTCCGACCGCGCGGATGCCGTTTTCTTTTAGTAGGCGGGTGATTCCCGCCGGCCATAGACGCTTCTCCTCGACTATCTCCCAGTCAGGACACTGCTCCTTTGCCTGTTCTATATAGCGCCCGTCAGTGGCCAGCAGCGCCGTTCGCTTAGTTATGAATAATACCCCGGCGGAACCGGTAAAACCGCTCAGGTAGTACCTGTTTTCGGTGTCTGTGACCACCAGTCCTTCTATCCCTGCTTGAGCAAAGCTTGCCCGCAGCTTATCAATCCGTTGTGCAAACATGGTTCACCCCTAAAAAACTGTTAGCGCCCCGCGTACCATCGGCCCCCGACAGGTCCGTTCTTGTCTACGTACCACGTATGGCATGCGGTGTTCAAAGTTCTATTTTATCCGCCGGAAGTGCTTGACGTTGTCCTTGTCCCTCCGGCTGCTCTTAGGGCAATTATAACGCCTGTATCAATTACAATTCCTTCGCCCATTCCTGCCAACTCCGTTTGAGTTCCGCAAGGGCACGGTCAATTTCAGGGTTGTTTGCCCAAGCCCCCTTAGTTTTTTCTAAGAACGGTTCTCTGGTATTTTTTTCTTTTGCTTGGCGCGGAGGCGCAAGGATAACTTCTTGATAAGTTCCCGCTGCTGCTCCTCCGGCAGTTGACCTGCAAGTCGCAGGTTTCGTTTAGGCCCTTTTTATTCGGTAGCCATTTTTTTCACCTCGTTCGGCGTTCTTCTAAAGACCTGTCAGCATGAGTTTAACCTACTTCCGCAGTAGGCCGACGGCCGCCCTTAATCCTAACAGGTAACTCTCCGCGCCAAAGCCGCTTATCTGGCCTACGGCCACGGCGGCGATAACCGAACGGTGCCGAAACTCCTCCCGGGAGTCAATGTTCGAGAGGTGTACCTCCACCGTGGGCAGCCCGATAGCCAGCACCGCGTCTCGCAGCGCGATGCTGTAATGGGTGAACGCACCGGGATTGATCACCACCGCCTGCGCGTCGGTCGCATGGAGTTTATCGATCAGTTCCCCTTCGTGGTTTGATTGAAAGCACTCCACTTCTACGCCGAGTTCGGCGGCAAGAGACCCGAGCCGTGCATTGATCTCTTCGAGGGTGACCGCCCCGTAAACGTCCGGTTCCCTTTTCCCCAAAAGATTTAAATTCGGCCCGTGCAAAACCAAAACCTTCACCGTATTGCCCCCTATTCGCTGATGTGCCCCCACTCTTTCCGCGAAACGCCCCCCGTATTCCATAAACCTCGAACTTAGAACGTCGAACTGACCCCAAAACGCGTCCCCATTGCCCCAACGTCGAACGTGGAACGTAGAACCGACCCACAAGCCGCTCCCCGAAGCCCGAACCCTGAACCTCGAACCGTGAACCGACCCTCAAGCACTTCCCCGAAGCTCGAACTTTGAACTTCGAACCGTGAACTCACCTTAGAGGTCCGTCCCTTAAGTCAATCCCCGCTCACCTTAAGTGACGCGACCCGAAAGGT
>DTYU01000202.1 GCA_012961725.1 Desulfotomaculum sp. | reverse complement strand
GGCAAAGCTTTCCTTGAGGTTGGCATAACTATGCGCTACTGCTTGCATGTAATAGTTGAAAAGGTATTCCAATTCGCTGAAGATCTGCTTGAGCACGCGCTTGTCTTTCTTGATGGCCAGCAGTCCGTCCATGGCACGGCGGTTGGCATCCTGCGCCTGTTCATCCTTCGGCAACTGTATATTCCGCAGCAGGGCTTCCAGAATTCCCTCCCGGACGTAACCGCGCACATCTTCACTGTATTTCTCCAGCTCGGCAATCAGGTCGAAATCCTTATCCCTTAAAAACCGGGCTGCAACAGCGCCGCCCTTCGGTATGTACTCCACGCTCGACACATCGACGTCGGCCAGGTTCATTTTGCTTATCCTTTCAAGTGCCTTTTCATATGCGGTCTTGATCCTATCCATAACATCCACCTCAAGACTATTTTTGCCTAAATATGTAACATTAAATCCCTTTTTTGCCTAAGGGCCTTTAAGAGTTCCTTGTAACTGAGCGTATTTATGACCTGCTGCCCCGTCAGCCATCCCCGGCGGGCCACCCCCACGCCCAGATCTAAGAACTCCATCTGGTCAAGCAGGTGGGCGTCGCTCCCGATCACGAAGCCGATTCCTTTTTCGGCGGCGGCACGCGCATACAGATCGTTTAAGTCAAGTCGCTTGTAATAGGCGTTGATCTCAAGGAATGTTCCCGTCCTCGCCGCAGCTTCAAAGACCCGCTCCAAGTCGAGTGCATAACCCTCCCGTTCTCCTATCAGCCTTCCTGTGGGGTGGGCGATTGCATGCACGTAAGGGTTGTTGATTGCGCTCAGCAGCCGCCGCGTTTGAACCTCTTTGCCCTGGCGGAATGCGGTATGGATGGCTGCTACAACCACATCAAGCGACGCTAAAACCTCATCGGGGTAGTCAAGTCTGCCGTCCACCCCGATGTCCACCTCCGTGCCGCAGAGGAGCTTAACGTCGGGACTGCGCGCGTTAAAGGCCTCAATCGCGGCGCGCTTCTCACTCAGGGCTGCTGCGTCGAGGCCGCCGGCCACCTTGAGCGACTGCGAATGGTCGCAGACCGCAACCCATTCCAGGCCCAGCCGCTTTGCCTTTTCCGCGATCTCCCCGAGCGAAGCGGCGCCGTCGCTGTACTTCGAGTGAACGTGGAAATCCCCCTTTATCTCCGTAAGCGCCACCACCTGCGGGAGCCGCCCGTCCAGCCCGGCTTCTATTTCACCGCGATCCTCGCGCATCTCCGGCGGGATGTAAGGCAGGCCTACAGCAGCGAAAACCTCTTCCTCGGTGGTGCCGGCGATCCTTTCTTCCCCGCGGAAAACGCCGTATTCATTTATCTTCAGCCCGAGCCTGACACCCAGTTCCCTCACCCGGATGTTGTGCGCCTTGGAACCGGTAAAATAGCAGAGCGCTGCGCCGTAGCTTTCTTCCGGCACCACGCGCAAGTCGATCTGAAGCCCGTCCGGCGTCCGCACACTGCCTTTGGTGGGGCCGTGGGCGATCACCTCGGCCGCAAAGGGCAGGCTTACGAAAGCATCAACCACCTTTTCCGGCTCTTTCGAGGCCGCTAATATATCCACGTCCCGAACGGTTTCCCTATAACGCCGGATGCTGCCCGCTGGGCTTAGCCGGCTGACTGTTGCGCGCTCCTGCAACAGCGCCGTAACGCGGCGTACCAGCGGCAGCACCAGTCCCAACGGACGGCGCTCTTGAACGGAACGCATGAGCGAAATGCCCCGGAGAATATTCTCCTCGGTCTTCGCCTTTATTCCGGGCAGGCCCTTGAGCCGTCCTTCCCGTGCCAGCCGCTCGAGTGTGGCCAGATTTTCAATGCTGAGCTTTTCATAAAGCATTCTTGCGGTCTTCGGCCCGACACCCGGAACCTGGAGGAGCTCCACCAGCCCGGGCGGGACCTTTTGCTTTAATTCCTCGTATTTCTGCAGAGTCCCGGTATCAAGGATCTCCTCTATCTTGCGGGCGATCTCTTTGCCGATGGCGGGAATCTTGGTTAGCTCCCCGCGCTCCCTAATGGCGGCGATATCCTCCGGAAGGTTCTCAATGTTCTGCGCCGCCCGCTGGTAGGCCCTTATCCGGTAGGCGTCTTCCCCCAAGATCTCCAGAATTTCCGCCATCTGCCGGAAAACCGCAGAAACTTCGCCGTTTTTCACCCCGACCACCTTTAATATCATACCAGAAAACCCGGCCCATAGCAAAAAATGGCGCGCAATCCGCGCCGTCTTTGCGGCAAGAATAATACGGGAAAAATCCTCACAAAAGTGCCAGTTGCGGAGCCGCCACCGACACGGCACCAGCAAGGATATTAAGCTCGGCATGAGTTATAAGACCGGCCTTAAAGAGCCCAAGTAAAATGAACAAGTTGCTCCCCGGCACTCAACTCAGTTATTGGCCTATCTCGTACACTTCACGTTTAGTTGAGTACTGGGAAATCTATTTCAGCGTCCACAGCCACAAGATGATCTCGAACGCGATTAGCAGGACAATCGCCGCCTCCAAGATCAAAAACCGGTGCGTGACCAATTCATCGCTCAGCATCGCGTAACAGCGTTCAATGACTTCCACCTTGCGGTCGATGCTCTTGAGCCACTCCTGCAGACGGAACGTTTTCAGCGCCGCCACGTAAACCCGGGCGTAGAAAACGTCTTCTGTCACTTTGAGCGCGTTCTGCACCCGCTCGGTAATCTCGGTTACCTCCACCACAAGCTCCATCAGCCGCCGCATAATATTCCGGTATTTCCTTAAACGGCGGTATCCTCCCCGCCCCGCTTCTTCGATGGCGTCATACATTGCCGCCACCTCGCGGTCAAGCACGTTGTCGTAGTACCTCAGCTCCAGGAGCTGGGCGTTTGCAAACTCGAGGAGGTCGGGAATATCCGTGCTACCGGCAGGGTCGCAAATCAGCGCCCCATCCCAGGTAATGACCGAACTGTCTTCCCCGTACGAGAAATGATTGCGCAGCGTTTCCCGCCGCATCTCCTGGCTTACCGGCCCCGGCTCGCTAAGCAGGAGGGGGACCGGGTCCCAGTCCTTGGGCCAACTATCAAAGTAAAAGACCACAAAGTCCTCGGCGAACCCGGTCAACCCTTCTCCCGCGATCGCCGGGCGCACCGCCTTGATGATGCTGTCACGGTAGCCGGCGAAGGCGGGCTCGAATCTTTCAAACTCACTTGTCTGTATGGCAAGCTCCCGCAGTTCGTCGTAACCAAAGTCGTCCGGTAACAGGAGTTTTATCACTATACTTAAAACCCCGAAGTCGTATAGCCGGGAAATCGGTGCGGTGGAAAACTCCCATTTCCCCGCCCGAAAAGGGCGGCCCTCCAATTCTACGGTTACCGGCGGGTTCTTGAATTCCAGCGCCTTGGGCCTTACCCGCGAGAGCCTGAGCCGCCACACCGGCTTCTCCGCCGCCAACAGCTCTTCCGCCTGGACCAAATCGATCTCCTGGGCGATATCGTACAACCGGTAAAGCCACACCGAACCACGCATTTATCCCGTCACCCGATTCAAGCAACTGCGGCATATCGGCGGTGAAGAGGTGACCAGTTTACTTGACAATACTGCCAACGCCCGTCGATAAGACAGATTCTGCCTCCCGGTGCGCCTCACCGAAGAGAAAGCCTGTAACAACCATTACGTAGAAGGTGAGGAACGCCGAGATAATAAATCCCAATATTGGAATTATTCCGCTCACCAAACTGGCGACGAAATAAAGAACAATGCTTAAAAGGCACACACCTGCGTACTGCCCCAAGACCGCCCTGATGTACTGCAGCACCCTGCTTACGCGAAACCCTTCTCCGAGCAAGCCGGTTGATGCATACCTTGCCACGCTCATAGGTATGATAAACCAGGCCGCCAATAGCAAGAGAAAACCGATTGTTGAGACCAGGCCGCCGAATACCGGCAGCAGCATGCCGTTTCCACTAAGGCGGTAACTTCCGGCGGCACCGGCTGCTACTATCAGCAGCGGAATAAACCCGTAAAACAGGGCAATGACGAGGTTACCCAAACCCTTGAGAAATTTTCCGCCGAAACCGCTCCAGGAGGGCATCTCATAGTTTCCATTATTGATTCTTTCCATTACTTCGACAAAATAGCCGGCAGATGCGATATTCACTATGGGGATGATCGTGACGAGACCGCCAATCAGAAGCCGTTCGAGTCCTTTGTCTTGAAAGGGAAAGCGGAAAGCCTCTTCAACCTTCATCCAAATTTTCCTCCCTCAGTAAAATTACGGGGACACGTAAAATTACGGGGACACCATACTAAATTACTGTTCAAGAATGCGTAAAATTACGGGGACACCATACTAAATTACTGTTCAAGAATGGTTGTCTGTAGGAATTCGCAGGCAAATTCCTTCAAGTATCCCGACCCCTGGCTCGCGAATCCCTGTTCTTTTCACCTCCTACCTTTCGTTTCGCACATCTCACTAAGCCGGCTGCCCTGGCGCGTACCCCGCCGACCTAATTCAGCGTCTATCGCGCCTATCACTTGGGCCTTGCTTACCCCCCAGCGCGGTGCCAAGAGCAGCGCCTCGTCCGTGACATCTCCTACCAACCTTAGGATCACCGTTTGGGGAGAGAGGGATTCGATAAAATCACACGCCACGGATACGTATTCATCGACAGTAAGAACACCAACGCGACCTTCGGACCACTCCGCGGCAAGCGCAGTCCCTTTGAAAACCTGCAGGTGGTGCAGTTTGACCCCGTCGACGCCTGAGGTGTTGAGAGCTTCCGCCGTCCGCAGAAGATCCGCCCGTGTTTCACCCGGCAAGCCAAGGATCACGTGAGCGCCGACATAAATCCCGCGGCCCTTGGTGCGCCCAACCGCGTCGAGGAACGCGGCGAAATCATGCCCCCGGTTGATTCTCTTCAGCGTCTCGTTATTGCTGGACTGAAGCCCATACTCCACCCATACCATCCAGCGGCCGGTATAACCCTGCAACAGCTCAAGCACGGAATCCGGCACACAGTCCGGCCGAGTGGCGACGGCCAGCCCTACCACATCCGGGTCACTCAGGGCCTCCTCATAAAGACCGCGCAGGGTCTCAAGGGGTGCATAGGTATTCGTGTATGCCTGAAAATACGCGATATAACGCTCTCCAGGGCGTCTTGCAGCCTTGAAGGCGCGGAGCTGCTCTGAGACTGCTGTTCTATCCCCGGCAAACGGACTGAACGCCCGGTTTAGACAAAAGGTACATCCACCAACCCCGGCAGTACCGTCCCTGTTTGGACATCCAAAGCCTGCATCCAGTGGAATCTTGTAAACAGGGCTTCCCAACAATCCCCGGAGAAAACGGCGGAAGGTGTAATATCGTTTCTCCATGTTGCTATCCTAACCTCTGCCCTCCGGATATCCCTGCAAGAGAAAGGCTTGTGCGCGCAAAATCTTGATGCCGGAATACTCCCCGATGGCCAACAGGTGCCTGTCCTGGGAGATAATAAAGTCGGCACGGCCCGAAACCGCGCATTCTATCAGCCGGTTGTCCGAGGGGTCCTCTTTAACCGCCTCGAGTCTAAACTCCGGCTGAACGAGCGCCACATTCTTATGACAGAGGAGTTTCTGCATCGCCTCCTGCCGCCTGGCGACCGCTTCTTTTGGACCGAATTGCATCCGGTTAAAGATGTGGAGGTATTCTTCAAGCAAGGCCGGGCTCACCACGACATCCACCTTCCCCTCAAGCCAGATGCGGATAATGCGTCCGGATGCCTTTGATGGATTGATTAGTCCCCCCATTATCACGTTCGTATCTACTACAATGCGCGGCTTGGACCTCGTCTCCCTTGACGCTACTTGTCTCGCAGGGCGAGGCGAGGAGCTTCGCTTTACCATATTTGGAGCCTGGGTTTTCGGTGCCAACGAAAACGGTTTGCCCGGCTCCTTCGGGGCAGCTCTCAGGCGTGCCCTTTCTCGAGCAAATGGCCGGAGAGGCTTCAGAATCTTTCGTAGAAGATCCTTTACAGTATCGAAAGTCGGCTGCAAGATGTCCGGGATGTTACATCCCTGCCGCTTTTGACAGGTCCTTCGACGCGGGCTTGCCAAAGGCGGTCGATTTGGAGATGCAAATACCCGCTGTTGCCGGAAGTTGCCAATCCGGGCCGCGACCGGCGGACCGCCACGCCCTTCGGGTTTTGAACGGTCTTCTTGCCTCTCTGGGGCCTGAATATCGCCGGAGTGCCTGTCTCGTACCTCTGGGTTATGCGGCCTTCCTCCATTGAGAAAAAGGGTTGAATCCTTATCGGCCCTCGAGCCGGAGTTCTTTTGATCCTTCTGCATAAGCGTTCCTCCTTGCTCCTACCGACGGATACTGAAGCCGCCCAGGTTTTCCCACCGGTCTTCCCAGTTTACCGTTACCTCCGTTACCCGGGCCGCGGGCGGCCCTTTTTTGCACCATGAAATCAGTCTTTCCACTGCCTCCCGTTTTCCCTCAAAGACTGCTTCTACAGAACCGTCCGGCAGATTCCTGACCCAGCCGTTTACTCCAGCGGCAAACGCCTCCTCCCGGGTGGAATCACGGAAGTAGACTCCCTGGACCCTGCCTTTTACTATTACATGCGCCCGTACCTTCTGCATTCCTGCACCTCCGGAACCATCCTTATAGTGCACTCAACTCCCGCCAGAGGGATCGGGAGACAACCGACCGGAGCTTTACAGCGCTGTAGTCCCACTTTTCGGCAAATGGTGTCTTCGGCCAGTCGCGGGATCTCACCCGCGGCATTTCGGCATAATGCACTACACGCCGGGTTCGAAGCCACCGGCGGACCAGTTCATCTTCACCCTTATTCACAATCGCTTCCCGCAAGGCAAGTGCCCGCGAGGTGGCCGGGCAGCAAAAAAAGGTCCGGCAAACAAACGGCCGCACCGGGTAAACCCTGCAGGTGCGGGCTTTGCGGTCGAGGAAAACGCAGTACCCATCCTCAAGCCGCCGCAGGGTGATGTCCACCACAGGGCCCGTCACCGCCACTTTAGTATAATGTATCAGAAAATCGTTGAGCGTGCGCGTTTCTGTGGCGACCGAAAGACTCAGGCAATCCATTATGGTAAGCGGCGCCCGTTCCGCGCAGCAGCGATCGCATCCATGGCAGGCAGGTTCTTCCGGACGCCGGAGACGGGTAAGCGGGAGGCTTGCAAAAGCCTGATCCAGTGCGTCAAGATAGTCCTCTACGGTCGCTGCCTTGCTGTGAACCGTGACGTCATAACCCCACGCGCTCCGGCAATGCCACAAAGATACCTTAACCGCCAAGAGGCAACTCCTTTCTGAAACCGTTCCCTTAGGTTTAAGTATACAGGAAAAACACCGCCGGGTGCCAGAGCGGGAATTAAAAAATGAGCCCCTGTTCAAGCAAAAAGTTTACTGATTTCGCTAAAACTTGACTCATAAACAGGAGGAATTTGCAGGAAAAGGTCGAAGATTATTGAGCAGCGTAGACCTGTGGCCTTTTATTGGAGGTTATTTCGATAAATGCTTGGCGAAAAAGGCGTTATCAGCCAACTCTTAAACGAGCTTGAGTCGTTGTACCGGCTTGCAAACCAGCTTGAAGACGCCGCCCGAAACCGCATTGAAGAGTCCGGGAGACTGCTGCAAAAGATTCTAAATGTCACACCCGACCAGCTTGTCCTGAAGGATGAAAACTTGGTCTACCGGTTCGTAAACGCCGCTTTTTGTCGCTTTTTAGGCAAGGAGCAAAGGGAAATAATCGGCAAAACCGATTATGACCTTTTCCCTCCCGAGGAAGCGGAAAAGTACCGTGCTGATGATATAAGGGTTATCGAAAACAAGCGGCCGCAGGTACAGGAGGAAGAGGTCACCGGCGTGTCCGGGAGGAAGTGGCTCTATGTTGCAAAAAACCCGGTGATTGACGAATCCGGGGAGGTAATCGGTGTCCTGTGCTCCGTCCGCGACATCACCATTTTGAAACAAACGGAGGAGGCGCGGAAGAAGACCCTTAACAAACTTCAGCGGGTCCTCCTCCAGGCCATCCAGGGAATGGCAAGGGTGGTCGAGATGAGGGATGCTTATACAGCCGGCCATCAGTTCCGGGTTGCAGACCTTGCGTGCGCGATTGCAGAGGAATTCGGATTTCCGGAAGAGCAACTTCGCGGAATCCAGATGGCCGCACTGGTGCACGACATCGGCAAGGTGGGAGTACCGGTCGAAATCCTGAATAAACCCGCCCGGCTGACAAAGACCGAGTTTGAACTGATTCACGTTCACCCCAGGGTCGGTTATGACATACTCAAGGAGATCGAGTTTCCGTGGCCCATAGCGCAGATCGTGTTACAGCACCATGAAAGATTGAACGGGTCCGGTTACCCGTTCGGGTTGAAGGATGTCGAGATATGCCGCGAGGCGAGAATCTTGGCGGTGGCCGACGTGGTTGAGGCGATGGCCTCTCACCGGCCCTACCGGCCGGCCCTCGGCGTGGAAAAAGCCCTGGAGGAGATCTCGGCTAACAAGGGTATGCTTTACGATCCCGACGTGGTAGATATTTGCGTGAGGCTTTTTTCAACGAAAGGGTTTGGGTTTTATGGGTAACTGGTATTTCATCCTATCACGCAATTCCGCCCAAAAATAGCAAGAGATACGCCCCGATTATTGTTGGAGCTTTTGTATTGAAAGCTGGCGGTCCTTCCCAGCCGGCCTTCTCCCGGCACCGGAACCAGATTTTGGTTCTGCTTAGGTGTGGAGAGTGCCGAAAATCAACATTCCTGCCGGAACCCAGCCCGGCCTCCTCCTTGAAATAAAAAACCCGCGAAGCGTACAGCCACGCGGGTTCTTTCGGTACCAGTATGGCGGGCGGAGTAGGAATTGAACAATCGTACTCCACCTAAAACCCGCGTCGTTAGCGGTTCCTGCGGCGTTTGTCGGCCATTTTGTCTGCGCTACCGAGCAGTGTATCTGCAACGTTGCACATCCGTCTGACGGGATGCGCGTAGATCGCCGCGGTGACACCAGGGTTTGAATGCCCCAGGAAGTGCGAGACCGTCGCCAAAGGCACCCCGCCGTCCAGCAGGAGGCTCCCCGCCGTATGCCGCAGGTCATGCGGGCAGATGGCAGGCAACCCCGCCCTTTTCAGTGCTCGTCGTAGGGTCTTCCAAACCGAATCTGCCTTCAGCGGCCGATTTCTCCCGAAGACCAGATCGCTGCGAGACAAAGATACCACTTTCGTTGCTGTGATTTGGCGGCGGCGATGTTCTTCCAGCATCCGGACAGTTTCCGCGTCGAGGCTCAGCGTCCGCCTCGACGCAGGCGTTTTTGGCTCATCGAAAACTTTAAATTTACGTCGCTTGGTGTCTATGCTTCGACGTATCGTTACCGTCCCTGCTCTCAAATCCACGTCGTCCCATTTCAGCCCGAGTACTTCCCCCAGCCGCATCCCGGTAAGCGCTAACAGACGCACCGGGAGTCCGTGCCTGAAGTGTCTCAGAACATCCAGTAATCGTGCCAACTCCTCCGGGGTCAGTACCCGCCGCTCCCGACGCGGCACCCGGGGTGCTTTCAACCCGGCGGTTGGATCGCTGTGCAAACGCCCCCAGGCTACCGCCTGCCGAAGCGCCGTTTTTAGCGTACCCAGGGTTTTTTGTACCGTCACGGGGTTTTTTTTAAACAAGCTTCGCAAACCCTGCTGCAAGTCAAAGCCGGTTAAGTTATACAGCTCCAGGTGACCGATGTGGGGTTGTAATTGCCGCACATGCCAGGTGTAGGTGTTCCACGTAGACTCAGCCACCACTGGCGGAGCTACCTGCTCCAGCCATAGCTCCAGATACTTGCCCAAGGTCATTGCCGCCTTCCGCGGCCCCGTACGCCGCTTAAAACGTGCCTCCATCTCCGCCGCGTAAAGCCTTGCCTGTGTGCAATTGCCGCGAAACGTCTCATGGTGATATCTACACTTGCCGTCTCGCCCCCTTATCTGTTAAACTCAACCCGAGGCCCCGAGGCTAGCAG
>DTYU01000201.1 GCA_012961725.1 Desulfotomaculum sp. | reverse complement strand
CGGCGGCTTCCTGGAGTCCTTCGTAGAGAGCGTCTGCCTCTTCCACCGAAAAAGAATCAGGAAGCCCTACCGCTACAACGGCATATGCGGGACGTCCGCCCATCGCCGCAATATCGCTTATGTTAACGGTCAGCGCTTTGTAGCCGATGTCCTGGGGTGTTAGTCGGCCAAGGCGAAAGTGCACCCCTTCTACCAGGGCATCGGTTGTAAAGAGGATCAGCCTGTCCCCATACTCCAAAACCGCCGCATCATCACCCACCCCTTTGACTACTCCCGGACCGTACTTGAGACCGGCCGCAAGGCGGGTTATAAGCCCAAACTCGCCCAATTCACTAAGCCTGGTCATCTTTTAGCGTTCCATCAACAGACTGTTTTCGTGGTGCCTAAAAAATCCGCGACGAGTTTCATCGCACAGAACTCCCCGCACATGGTGCACTCGCGCATCTCCTCGGGGTTTCGCTCCTGGCGCATTCGCCTGGCTTTTTGCGGGTCGATCGCCAGCGCCAACTGCCGTTCCCAGTTGAGGGCCTTACGGGCTCGTGACATAGCAAGGTCTCTATCACGCGCGCCCGGGATGCCTTTGACGATGTCCGCCGCGTGGCCTGCTATCCGGGCCGTGATTACGCCTTCCCGCACGTCTTCCGGGGCGGGCAGGCCCAGGTGTTCCGCCGGAGTAACGTAACAAAGGAAGTCGGCACCGGCCATTGCCGCAACGGCACCCCCGATCGCAGATACAACGTGGTCATAGCCCGGCGCGACATCCGTAACAAGCGGCCCCAGGACGTAAAACGGCGCCCCGCGGCACAGGGATTTTTGAAGCTGGACGTTCGCCGCCACCTGGTCGAGCGGCACGTGTCCCGGACCCTCAACGATTACCTGCACGCCCCGTTCGCGCGCACGATCTACCAGTTCACCTAATTGGATCAGCTCCTCAATCTGAGCCCGGTCGGTTGCGTCCGCCAGGCAACCGGGCCTCAGTCCGTCGCCGAGGCTCAAGGCCACGTCGTATTTAAGGCAGATCTCAAGCAGGCGGTCAAACTCGGCATAAAGCGGGTTTTCCTCGCCGTGGTGGAGCATCCAGCCGAGGATGAAAGAGCCGCCGCGGCTCACGATGTCGGTAACTCTTCCCTGGCGGCGCAGTCGCTCTACGCTTGACGAGGTGATCCCGCAATGAACGGTAATGAAGTCAACGCCGTCTTTAGCGTGGCGCTCTATCACTTCAAAAAGTTCGTCGGCACTTAGGGCGACGATGCTGCCGTGATGCTTAAGCGCCTCGATCGCCGCCTGGTAAATCGGGACCGTTCCGACCGGTACAGGGCTTTCGGATACGGTCTGCCGGCGCAGCGCGTCCAAATCGCCGCCCGTACTTAAATCCATTACTGCGTCGGCCCCCGCCTCGAGCGCGGTGCGGAGTTTGTGCAGTTCGTTTTCCATTTCGGGAAAGCGGGTGGAGGTACCGATGTTCGCGTTAACCTTCGTCCTCAGTCCGGCACCGATGCCCTCCGGCTCAAGGCCGGTATGGTTTTTATTTGCCGGGATCACAATCGTTCCTGCCGCCACGCCTGAGCGGACAAACTCAACGGTCCGGCCTTCCCGGGCGGCCACCTGTTCCATTTCCGGCGTCGTTATACCCTCTTTGGCTGCCTGTAACTGTGTCAATTCAACCCCTCCAGAATTCTCAGCATCAATGCCGTGTTTCCGGCCACATCCGGCGCTCCCGCCACCGCGCTTACCACCGCCACCCGGTTCACCCCTGTCCCCAGAACGGAGGGCAAATTTTCGGGTCTTATCCCGCCGATGGCCACAACGGGCAGATGTACAGCTTCTATGACCGCCGTCAAAAGGGAGAGCCCTTTCGGCTCAAGACCGGGTTTGGTTGCGGGGGGGAAAACCGGCCCCACGCCGATATAATCGGCGCCGTCCTGCTCTGCAGCAACGGCCTCGGCGACGCTGTGGGTTGACACCCCGATGATTGCCGCCTCGCCCAATATCCGGCGGGCGGCCGATACCGGCAGATCCTCCTGACCTAAGTGCACACCGTCCGCGCCGGACGCCGCTGCTATATCCACGCGGTCGTTGATGATTAGCGGTACCCCCGCTTCGCTGGCAACCTTTCGGAGCAGCAGCGCCAGCTCCAAGAAACCCCTCGCCGGCAGTTGCTTTTCCCGCAGTTGGATAATCCCTGCTCCCCCGCGGATGGCTTCCCGGGCAACCTCCAGGACGGGTCGTGAGCCGGTATGGCTTGTACCGACTATTACGTACAGTCTGAACTTGTTGAGGATTTCAACCTTCTCCGTCAAATGAAACCGCTGGAGGAGCCCCTTTTCTATTTCGTAGGCCAGGAAGCGTGTTCTTTTGAAGGTTTCCGCGGCTGCGGGAGCCAGGTACCGCGCTGTTTCTTCAAGTACGCGTGCCGCTTCCTGAACCCGCCGGGCGTTCGCGGTTACAAAGGCGCTCGTTTTCACATGGGGAGCCTCCATGTAAGCCGCACCAAAGTCCCGGGGTACATCCCTCGTAGCAAGAAGGCCGGACGGAAGCTCTTTTGCGGCGTCGCGCAACTCATGCCGTGCCGTCCTGATTTTTTCTGTTAAGGCGGCATCATCCAATACGAAGCGGGCAACGTCTTCCAAAAGCCGCAGACCTTCGCATGCGCGGTTCAAGTTTGCATCAAGCAACCGGTATAGTCCCTTTGCTTCCATCATAGGCCTTCAGTCTATAGGATACAGTCCCCAGTAAATTAAAATACCCCTACCGGAGGGGCAAATACCTTTAGTCTCCCATTCCCTCCGCTGGCATTACCCAGTTCAGGTTCCAAGGGTAAAGTCCCCCGCCTTGCCCCGGGTATACTCAGAGAGTCCGTTTACGTACCGCAGGGCGGAGCACTTTTCTCAGCCTGGCACTCAAACCTAACGAAAGCAACCTTAGCATTCAGGCGCCTTTGTTTGAAAAGGCAAGCCTGCCTATTGGCGGCTTGAGTGCCGGGGCACCCCTATGGGTAAAGCAAATGGAAAACCTGATACCCAAATATTATTCTTTCTGCTGGACAAAACTCCTGCCAAATGACCGGAAAATTTCACCTGGACTTACGAGTATTTGTCCGGAGGCTTTCGTACGTCACTTTCTGCTGTAGCGCAGGACGCAACCAGTGAGGCAAAGAGGTTCAAGAAAACCGGCTCTTTTTCCCACATCGTCTCGGGGTGAAACTGAACCCCTACCGCAAAAGGATGCGCCTCGGCCTCGATTCCCTCGATTACACCGTCCGGTGCCCAGGCGGTCGCCTTAAAGGCCGGCGGCAGCCGGCTTACCGCCTGGTGGTGAAAGGAGTTGACCCGCAGCCGCAAAGTGGCGAAGATAGAGGCCAACTTTGAGCCCGGCAGGATCTCTATGTGGTGCGTACCGTGCGAGCGGGGAGCATCCTGAAAATGCTTCAGGGGATTGCAGATACCGAGGCTGATGTCCTGAAGCACCTTTCCTCCGGCCGCTACGTTCAGTACCTGCAGCCCCCGGCATATCCCTAAGACGGGAACCTGCCGAACAAGGGCCGCCCTGGCGACCGCGATCTCAAAAGCGTCACGGCGCGGGGCGATTTTTTTTATTGACGGCAGGGGTTCCTCACCAAAATAGGCGGGGTCCAGGTCGCCGCCGCCGGAGAGAATGAGCCCGTGAACTCTTTCTAAGGTTGCCGCGGCCAGCTCAAGCGAAAGCGCAGGCAGGATGAGGGGCAGCCCGCCGGCCTGCGTCACCGCATCGACGTAATAACGTGACAAAGAAAACCGTTCATCTTCTTCGTCAAAGGCTGAAGTGATACCGATTATTACCCGACCCATAGGCCCTCACAATTTCGCACAATTTCGGGGACACCATACT
>DTYU01000200.1 GCA_012961725.1 Desulfotomaculum sp. | reverse complement strand
CGGAGTTCCTGGCAGAGATCTCCCTTTTTACCGATATTGACCGGTACGACCCGGAAGCAGACGCGGTGGTGCTGATGACGCTGCACAGCGCCAAAGGGTTAGAGTTCCCGGTGGTCTTCATGGCCGGGATGGAAGAGGGCCTTTTCCCCCACGCCAAGAGCATCGGTGAAGCCGCGGAGGTTGAAGAGGAGCGGCGGTTATGCTATGTAGGAATAACCCGCGCAAGGGAACGGCTTTTCTTCACGCGCGCTGAGACGCGGCACCTGTACGGCGGGATTTACGCAAACCCCCCCTCCCGCTTTCTCGGCGAGATACCGGCTTCTTTGATTGCGGCGGCCGATACGGATGATGAAGAAACCGGTGGGGAGGGGGTGTGTGAGCTGCAGCCGGGAGACCGGGTGGCGCACAGAAAATGGGGCCCGGGAACCGTGGTAAGCGTTGCGGGAAGCGGCGAGGAGACGCGGGTGACGGTTGCCTTTCCCGGCGCGGGCATAAAAACCCTTCTTTTGAGTTATGCTCCGTTGGAAAGGCGGGCTGCCGAGTGAAGGATCGCCTTTTAGCCGTCGGGTTTGCTGTGCCTGCCCGACGCCCGATTTACAGTGGCGCACGTCCGGGGTCCGGACCGGCTGGTTGGCCGCGGCCTACTTCCTTTTTAACCCGATATTTCGGATAGCCGGTTTCGGGCGAAGATCATCCAGGCCCCGCTCCTGTCTTCGCTTATGGCGCAGGCGATCAACCGGGAGCTTGATTCTTTGCGTCCTGGCAAGGGATCTGTTTTCGAGGGGAGGTAAAAGATGCTGGCGCGGGAAGAGGCAAAACGCCGGATAGAAGAACTCCGGCGGGAGATCGAATACCATAACTACCGTTACTACGTTTTAGATGCTCCGGTTATCAGCGACGCGGAGTTCGACCGGCTGGTTACTGAACTGAGTGCTTTGGAGAAGGCGTACCCGGAGTTCATCACGCCCAACTCACCCACACAGCGGGTCGGCGGGGAGCCGCGGGAGGGGTTTGCCACCGTCAGACACACCGTGCCGCTGCTCAGCCTGGCCAACGCCTTCAATCCGGAAGAGCTCCGGGAGTTCGACCGGCGGGTGCGCGCGGCGCTACGTGAGGAGGTATCCTATGTGGTGGAGCCGAAGATCGACGGGCTCGCGGTTTCCCTCACCTATAAAAACGGCGAGTTTGTTCAGGGGGCGACCCGCGGGGACGGCGAAACGGGAGAAGACATTACGCCGAACCTCCGCACCGTTCGGAGTCTGCCGCTCAGGTTTTTGAAGGACGCCCCTGCTGTTATCGAGGTGCGGGGAGAGGCTTACATGTCGAAGGAATCCTTCGTAAGGCTGAACGAGCGGCGGGAGGAGGCGGGGGAGCCGCCTTTCGCCAACCCGCGGAACGCCGCCGCCGGAAGCCTGAGGCAGCTCGACCCGAAGATAACCGCCCGCCGCCAGTTAGACCTTTTCGTATACGGGATCGGGCATACCGAGGGGATGGCGTTCGCCACCCACCACGCCGTACTTGCCTGGCTGGTGGAACAGGGCTTTAAGGTGAATCCCCACCGCCGGCTGCTCCACAGCATCGGCGAGGCAATAGACTACTGCCTTCACTGGCAGGAAAGGCGTTTCGACCTTCCTTATG
>DTYU01000199.1 GCA_012961725.1 Desulfotomaculum sp. | reverse complement strand
CCTCTTTGGGCACTGAACATGGCAAATGCGTCGGTTGACCGGGTTCTAACCGGTTTAACCAATCAGACATCGCGTGGGCGACCATTTTACACTCCACGGCCCGCGCCACGTGTCGACCCATAACGGAGAACGCCTTCTCGCCTAAATTGAAAACCTCCGAAACCTTGCTGACCCACATCCTTGGCAGCGGCCCGGCCTCATGCGGCAGACCTTCATACCGCAACGCTTTAACCCAAGAGTACGCGCCGCGCTTATCAGGTTGTGGCTCGCTTGTCTCGCTTTTATACCGGGAATACTTCATCGCTTCCGTAATCCTTGCCAAGTTCAGCGAAGAGAACTTCCCGCTGGTGTACGCACCACCCTTGAGAAACATCTTTTGCCCTTTTGAACCTTCTCCGTCCTCTAAGGGATAGACGCCAAAAGCCAGTGCGTTTTTGCAGCCCCGGCCGATCTCCCAATAGTCCTTATAGACTTCAGCTATTGAAAAAACATCCGGCAAGTATACATTGCCAATAAAATTCGTAAGCTCCTGGAGCATTGCCCGAAACTTATCGATCTTTTCCTGAGTCACCTTTTCGGTAACCCCGCCTGGAATAATCGTGGTAATGTGAGGCACCTTGCCACCGAAAACGGCAAGCATTTCTTGCGCTCTCCGGCGAGCTGTAAAAGCCCTGAAATAGTTCTCAACAATCCGGTTATTAATACCTAAAGGCAGCCGATAATCTCCGTTAAACCGCGGGGCGAAAGGCGCCTTACCGGGGCCGGTAACATAATCCAGGGCAGCGAGGTGGTAAAAGTGCAGAAGATGTGACATGATAAAGTTGGCACCCTGTATTAAATTTCTAACGATCCGGCCGTTTCGCGGGACCTTGGCGCCGAAAGCGTCCTCTAAGCAACGTGCGGAGGCCATGGCGTGTCCGATCGAACATACGCCACAAATACGCTGGGTGATATGCTGTGCGTCGCGTGGATCACGCCCTCTCAGTATCATCTCGAAACCGCGGAAAAGGGTACCGGAAGACCGGGCATCAACAACCCTGCCGTTGTCGACGTCCGCCTCGATCTTCAAGTGCCCCTCAATCCTGGTTACAGGGTCTATTACGACCTTGGGCACTTAGTTTCCCCCCTTACTTGGCTTGCTCGCCTATCCGATACCGGCCGTAGATCGGACTGCACTCATCCGGAAAAGCCGGCTCGGAACACGCCTGACACGGCACCCCTGCTTCAATGCACCAGTTGGTACCGTCATTCCACTGCCGGATGTGACACCTGGCACGCGCAACCATACCCTTGCACCCGACGAATGCTAAGCACCCCTCATCGCCGGGATTTTCTGCAAAGATGCCTTTGGAAAAGTACTGACAGCGTGGACAGCCGACGTGGATAATATCCGGGAAGAAGATTTTGGGCCGATTGTATGCATCAAGTTCGGGTATTTCACCATACCGTAAAACGTATGCCAGCGTACCAAGAAAATCGTCAGGATGCATCGGACAGCAGCCGATATTTATTACCGGTGCATTCTTAACCACTTCCCATACCCCCACCGTGCCGGTCGGATTGGGAGCGGCTCCAGGGATGCCGCCGAACGCGGCGCACGAACCGGCGGCGATAACCGCAGCGGCCTTCTCTCCATATTCCTGGAGAACTTCTAAGAAGGTCACTTCTTTCCCGTGTTTTTCCCCTACGGTGCAGTAAGCCCCACCGTCGGCCGCGGGTACGCCTCCCTCAACAACTAAATAAAAGTTGCCCGGGTATTTGGCTGCCGTTTCTTGCAGTACATGCAGCGCCTGATGGCCGGCAGAGGCCATAAGCGCCGGGTGGAACTTCATGCTGATAATCTCTACAAGCAGTTTCTCTATGTCCGGGTTTACGGTGTTTAGCAGCGATAGAGAACAGCCCGAACAAGAGGCGCCCTGGAGCCAGACCACCGGAGGTTTCCCCTCTGCGGCCTGGGCCAGCGTATCAACGATTACGGGTTCTAACGCGGTCAACAACCCTACTCCGGCGGTAACCCCGGTACATACGCGGATAAACTCTCGACGTGAGATGCGCCTCACCAATCATCCCTCCCCCGAAAATGGTTCAAGCTTATACGGATATATCTCTGAGGTCCCTCCGACGTTCAATGTCGAAAAGAACTCCGTTTTCCAGCCTCATCTCAGGTGTACTGGTGTTTTACTATAGTTAATACCAAGCCGTGGGGCTGAGGAACTGTGCGGCAAGTCTATCTATCGACAATCAAAGCAGATCTTGTTTTTCCTGATTAACCCACCTCGCTCCCGTTTATATTCCCGGTCAGGCACGCTGAAAACACATAATAAGCGAACCGGGTTGATTCTACTCTTACAATACTCGCCTGTCATTGACCCTTAAAATCATGACCGCTTACCGGGCTTAGCCTTTAACCGGCTCACCTGTCTTGTCTGAGACCTCCGGCAATCCCTTCGGCAAGCCCTCCGCCGTTTCTTTGCTTGATGTGCGGAATTCGCGCAGTGTTCTTCCTATTGACCGCCCTACTTCAGGCAGCCTCTTTGGACCGAATATTACGACCACAAGCCCCAGGATCAAGATTAACTCAGGAACACCTATCTTAGGAAAAGGAAAAACCACAATCTCCCTCCGATCTCTGCTAATTTCCAGTTTGAGACAGCCAGTTATTGACCTCTTCCTCCACCAGAGATACCAACTGGGGTAATCTCCTTGATACTTCCTGGCTTAGCTCCATTCCCCAATCGATCACGGCGGGCTGGACGCCAAAAATAACGGTTGGCGGCAGGACACCCATTGCTCTTCCTAAGTGAAGCACTTCTAAAAGACCGATCTGGTGGAGTGAACTACTAACGGACGGAACATAATCATCAAGCTCTTCAGGGCTGAATCGGAAAATGGCTCCCGGTTCGGCGTCACCGTTGGTGGCGTCAATGATAATGAGGCGGCTGGCATCCTCAACGAGATACAAAAGATCCAGGCCGGCCGTACCACCGTCTACGATAGACACCTCAGGCGGGTAGTTGCGTTTCTTCAGTTCCCGGACCGCATGCACTCCTACCCCTTCATCCTTCAAAAGGACGTTGCCCACCCCTAAGATCAGGAGTCGCGGTGCAGCCTCCATGAACACTACCTCACGTCTTAACCTTCTTCAGGAGAGTACTTTCGCTATATATTCGCAAATTCCTGCTCTATATTCCGAAAAGAATTAACATATCCGGGGGCTCCTCGACATCGGAAGTCGCAGATATTTAGTCACCGAAGCTAATTCCCATCTCGCGCGCTGCGCGAACCAGGTCACTGCCGAGCGGGACGCACCGCATCGCCCCGGTTGCTTCGGCCAAGGGCACCGAACCTATATCCGGGGTCCGCAGGCAAACCATTTCTCCGTAGCGTCCTTCCATTAAGAAGTTGACCGCCGCTGCACCGAAACGAGTGGCAAGGATCCGGTCGAACGGTGTAGGGCTCCCGCCGCGCTGTAAATGCCCGAGGATTGTAACCCTGGTCTCGATTCCCGTACGTTCTTCTATCTGCTCAGCGACTACGCTGCCGATTCCACCAAGCCGGAGGGGTTCGAAACTCCCCTCGACCACCTTCTTGACCACGACCTGACCGCCAACGGGAACCGCTCCCTCCGCCACAACCACGATGCTGAAATGCTTCCCTGCCTTCTTCCGCTCAGTAATCTTTTCACAAACCTTCTCAATAGTAAACGGTATCTCGGGGATCAGGATCACGTCTGCTCCCCCGGCCACTCCAGAATGCAGTGCGATCCAGCCTGCGTAGCGCCCCATTACCTCTAATACCATGACCCGGTGGTGTGACTCCGCGGTGGTATGCAGCTTGTCTATCGCCTCTGTGGCAGTGGTAAGGGCGGTGTCAAACCCGAAGGTTCGGTCGGTGGCCGCAATGTCGTTATCGATGGTCTTTGGCACACCGATTACGGGAAGGTTGTACCGCTTCCAGAGTTCCAAGGCTATTTTCAGGCTGCCGTCACCGCCGATAATTATCAGCGCGTCGATTCCCTGAGACGCAATGTTATCCATCACCTGGCCTGAAATGTCTTTGTAAACGATCTTACCGTCCTCTTTCACAGGATAGTGGAAGGGATTGTCCCGGTTTGTGGTTCCTAAGATGGTTCCACCGCGCGGCAGTATGCCGACCACATCCTTTTCGGCCATACGCCGTGCACGGTTCTCGATCAATCCGCCAAAACCGTCGATAAAACCAATGATGCTCAGCCCGTATTCCCTGACCGCCACTTTGACCACTGCCCTGATGACAGCGTTTAGGCCCGGAGCGTCACCGCCCCCCGTAAGTACACCGATTCGCTTGATCTGCGCCTTGTTGCGCGGCATGGCCTTCCCCCTCTGACCGTTTTGCTTTTGCCTAAAAAAATCGTACCTTTCTTACTATTCGCTTTGCCGGGCCTGTTCTTCAAGTTCCCGCAAGACTTTTCTGAGCCGTTCAAGGTTTTCGCCGTAACTGGCCCAATCCCCCTCCCTCAACGACTCCTCCGCTTGCGTGAAGTATTCGTTCGCCTGGCGGATAAGTTCTGCTACAGAACGCGCCTCTTCTCTTTCCTCAGGAACACCTTCGGGCGCGATCTCAGGCGCTGTCGTACCGCCAAACAGCGCCTGCAGCGCCGCGTCCAAGGTCGGCTCCATAACGATCTTGTCACCGTGGGCCACGATCACCCGCCGCAGCTCCGGCATGCGGGATTGTTCTGCCTGAAGGTAAAGCGGCTCCACGTATAACAGGGCGTCCTTGATGGGGATGACCAAGAGATTTCCGCGGATCACGCTTGAGCCCCGCTGGTCCCAAAGCGTAATCTGCTGGGAGATCTGTGCGTCCTGGTTGATCCGGGCCTCTACCTGCATCGGGCCAAAGACAAGCTCCTCCTTAGGGAACTCATACCGGAGCAGCCTCCCGTAGTTTTCCCCGTCGCAGCGCGCCGCAAGCCAGGCAACCATGTTTTTCTTGTGCTTGGGCGTAAACGGCAGGATCAAGATAAACTCCGGTTCCTCCTCACCGGGCAGCCGCGTGATAACGTAATACGGTTCAACCCTTATCTCCTCTCCCCCGTACAGTTCGGTAGGCAGCACCCACTTGTCTTCTTTATTATAAAACACCCGCGGGTCCTGCATGTGGTACGTCGAGTACATCTGGGCCTGGATCAAAAAGAGCCTTTCGGGGTACCGCATGTGCCTGACCAACTCTTCAGGCATCTCTTCAAAGGGCGTGAAGAGGTCAGGAAATATCCGGGCAAGGGTCTTAACGACAGGGTCTTTTTCATCCACGAGATAGAAGCGTACGTCTCCTTCATAGGCATCGATGACCACCTTTACGGAGTTCCGGATGTAGTTGATGCCTTGGTAAGGCTCGGCATACGGGAACCAACGCGAAGTTGTATATGCGTCCCACATATAATAGAGCTTGCCGTGGGCCAAAACGACATACGGGTCAGTATCGTAGCTTAAGAACGGAGCAATCTTTTGCACGCGTGTCTTGATATCACGGTGGTAAAGCACCCGCGAGTCATTGGTTATCTCTCCGGAGACCAAGAGCTTGTAGTCATGGAACGAAACGGCAAAGAGAATCCGCCGCCAGAAGCCGCCGATTGTAACTCCGTCACGCCCTTCGTAATTGGTGTAAACGTTCTCGTCGCCTTTAGGGTAATCAAACTCCCCGGTCTTCGTGTTGACGACCACCCAAGGCGACTCCACCTCGCCGAAGTAGATTTCAGGCCGCGTGACTTCAAGGTCTACGGTGCTCTGCGGGGGGATGTCCTTGATGAAAAGCGCCGGCATCCCTTCTGCGGTGACCACGTTTACGGGGCTCATCGTGATGCCGTAACCGTGGGTGTACTTAAGGTGCCGGTTGACCCACGTCTTTGCCTGGGACGGCAGTTTATCCTGATTGAGTTCGCGGGCAGCGACCATCACCTGGCGGTAAACACCGTTTATCCAATATCGGTCGATATCGATATCCTGAAACTGATAGTAAAGCCTCAGTTCCTGCAACTGACTATACGTCTCCTTAAGAGGCTTCCAGTCCCAGAGCCGAATGTTCTCAAAAGAGTCCCGGTGCTCCCTCACATCCTCCAGGGTCAAGGTCCGTCCCGCAGGAAAAGACTTGCGTTCTATGTTGTCGAGCCCGTAAGCCATCCTGGTGAACGCAATCGATTTTTCGATGTAGGGCCGTTCCCGCGTAAGCTCGTCCGGTTCGACCACTATTTTCTGCAGAACCGCAGGATAGACCGCGTTGAGCGCCAGCGAAGCGCCAACGAGCACCCCCAGGCCGGCAACAGGGTACTTGAGCGAACGCTTGAAGAGTCCCAAAAGGGCCACCAAGGCGACGGCGAGGGCAACGAAAAAGAGCACGCGTACCGCAAGCAGGTTAGCGTGGACGTCCGTGTAACCGGGGCCGAAAACTGCCCCTTGTTCTGAATAAAACAGGAGGAACTTCCCGAGATAATAGCCCCAGGCCTTTATTAAAAAGATGAGGGCCGCAAGCACAGACAGGTGCCGGATGGCCTGTTGCGACCGCCAGAGACCGTAACCTTTCAGCGGGTCGGTCACCGAGTATATCAAAACGATTACTAAGGCGGTAAACAGGACCGCACCGAAACTCAGCCGGTAAAGCAACAGGTAAAAAGGAAGCGTGAAGGTATAAAAACTGATCTCCCTGCCGAAAAACGGGTCGGTTGCCCCAAATGCGACCGGGTTAACATATTGGTAAAGGACAAGCCACTTATGGCTCATCAGTGAACTAAAGATCAATGCGGCAACCGCGCTGCCTAAAAAGAAAATCAATGTGACCAGGCGCGGACTGATAAACTGCTGCCATGGGTTAATCTCTACGGTATCTGCGTCTGCCGAAAAAACCTTTATGCTCTTCAAGACATATTTTCGGGTAAACAGCAGGTTCCCAAAGAGAAAACCAAAGAAAATAACGGCTGCGCAAAGCTTCAGCCCAATTTCAGTCAAAAAGATCTTTAAAAAGACGTTCTCGAACCCGAGGGAATGAAACCAGAGCCACTCTGTGTAAAGGTGCGCCCCCTTGCTGAAGAACAAGTACCCTATGAGCAGCGCCCCTAAGATGCCATACAAAGGCCATTGGTGGCGTTTTCTCAAAACCTCAAACCCCCCGGTAATTACATCGGTTTCGGCTCTTTCTGCGATTCCTCGGCCTCGTGCCTTAGCTTTGCCTGGCACAAAGGACATACTGTGGCAGGCCTTTTAGGGGTCGCAAAGATATCCTCTTCTTCTTTTCCGAGGACATCTTCCAGGGCATCCGTCTCAAATTTACGTCCGCAAAGCATACAGCGTCGCTCCATGGCCAAACCCCTCTCGTTATTAGATTCTTGTCTTTGGTTCGTTGGTCGAAGTCGTGCTTCGAAATCAATCTCCTGGTGCCAATTCGACATGAAAGAACCCGTTCCTGCCAAGTTGGCGTCTAAATCTACCGTCTCAGGGTAGCCGCCAGTCGTTTCGGATTCAGCAACAGGTCGAGGCCGTCGTTTATGTCCTTTACTACGATATCGGCGGCATCAAAGGCTTCCGCCGCCGTCCCTTCTGGTCCAAGCACCAGAATTCCCAATACCGCACGCCGAAGCATTAAGCGGTCATTGGCACCGTTTCCGATAGCGACGGTGTTTGCGGCTCCCAGCTCTTTGACGTACCATTCCTTCTCCGGCCCCACAACCTCCTGGCTGACCACCTTGATAACGCCGTTGATCGCTGCGCATGCCTCTCTTGCAGTACCGAAAGTATCCGCGGTAAAAATATGAAGCTCCAGACTTTCGGCAAGCCTGTTCAGCCGCTCGACCACCCCCGGAAGAACCGTGCCGTCAAGCGCGAACGTACCGTTAAAGTCGAGGACAACATGTTTGAGTTCAAGTCTTCCCCGCCCGGGGATAGTGATCTGAAGCATACCCCTATCTCCAAGCATACGGATACTGGACGTTGAAATACGTAAGGCCAAACCTCTGTGAAGCCCGGCCTTACTATAGCATTAAAGAACCAAGACTGTCAACGACGGTATAAAAGCCTTTCGTTGATACTACTTCTTCAGTGCTGTCAAGATATCCTGAAGTACCTTATCAATTGCCTGATCACCGTTTATGTCCAAAACCAGGCCCTGCCTGCCGTAATAGTCGAGGAGCGGCTGGGTTTGCGCTTCGTATACGTCGAGCCGCTTGTTGACCGTCTCCTCCGTGTCATCGCTCCGCTGGTAAAGCTCACCGCCGCACTTGTCACACTTTCCTGCTTCCTTGGGAGGTTTGTTCTCTACGTGGTAGGTGTCTCCACAGGAGCGGCACACCCGCCGTCCCGTAATACGCGCCACAATCTTCTCTCTCGGTACCTTGATGTTGATAACCCCGTCGAGTTTGATCCCCATCTCTTTGAGGCTTACATCAAGGGCCTCAGCCTGGGGCAGCGTACGCGGAAAACCGTCGAGCAGAAAACCGGTCTTGCAATCAGGCTCCTTGGTGCGGTCCTTGACGACGCCGATGATCACCTCGTCCGGAACAAGCTGCCCCTTGTCCATATACTCCTTTGCCTTCTTTCCCATCTCGGTACCCTGTTTTACCGCTTCGCGCAACATATCCCCCGTAGAAATGTGCGGAATCTTCAGTTCCTTAACCACCTCAACAGCCTGAGTCCCTTTACCGGCACCTGGCGGCCCCATGATCAGCAGATTCACGCTCTCTCCCTCCTAAGGTTTTGGTTTTTGTGAAATCCGGTACTAACCGTTGGCTCAAAAAAATGGTCGGGATGACAGGATTTGAACCTGCGACCTCACGGTCCCGAACCGTGCGCTCTTGCCAAGCTGAGCTACATCCCGCCCTATACAACATTAAATTATCTCCCAAATTCCCGGTAAAGTCAAGGGGCTGCAATCGCTCACTTGTCAGTGCAAGGTTAATTGGTTGAGTTATTTAAGTAGAAATAGAGGACCTTTCCCCCTTTTCTCTTTATCGATCACTTAACTACTCAACTACTTAACTTTACTTCATTACCGCTTTGCTGATCGCGAGCTCTACTGCTTCACGGGGAGTTTTTGCCGGGTAAACGCCGGGTATCTGAGGAAAGGTAAAGGCTAACACAACCACCGGTTTTCCTTTTTTCAGGGCCAGCGCCACCTCGGAAAGCGTGCCGTATCCGCCGCTGACTGCGATTACAGCGTCGGCGGCACATGCGATTACCGCGTTCCGGGCGTCCCCCAGACCGGTCGGCAGCGCTATGCCCAGATACGGATTTGCCTCTGATCTGCTGGTACCGGGCAATATGCCTACCGCGATACCGCCGCCGTCACGGGCGCCGCGTGCCGCATCAGCCATTACTCCTTGCCTGCCCCCGCATAACAATATTGCATTGCGTTTCGCGATTTCAAACCCGACCCGATAGGCCAGTTCGGAAATCTCCGGCGTACAAGCCGCCGAGCCCACCACGGCAACGTACAAACCTTTTGTTGACATCTGCGGTTATCCTTTCGGTTCAAAAAAGTGGGACGGGTGAAATTCCTCTCGAAAGGCAAGATTGAAAGTCAGAATCTCCAACTTGATAGAAAGATCAACGTTCCTTACGACAACATGCTCAGGGACGTGAACCACAGCCGGGCCGAAGGTCAACAGTGCATCCACACCGCTCTTCACCAGGAGATCAGCCGCTTCCTGTGTACTCGACTGAGGGACCGTAATAATACCGATGCGAACGCCGTGTTCCGCCACCACTTCGGGCAGCCGCTCCACGGGAAGCACCTCTAACTCTTGAATCCGCTTTCCTATTTTTAGAAGGTCGTTGTCAAAGACAGCGACAATGTTGAACCCCCGGTCTCTGAAACCACGGTACGCACAGAGCGCAGTACCCAAGTTCCCCGCTCCCACCAGCACCACGGGCCAAGTATGCGTCAGACCGAGAATCTTAAGAATATAGTGAATGAGGTCTTTGACGCTGTACCCGACCCCGCGGGTGCCGAATTCGCCAAAATAGGCCAGGTCTTTGCGGACCTGTGCGGGACTTACGCCCACACCTTTTGCGATTTCGTTCGAGGAAACAGTTGTCACACCGTTTTTTTCGAGGCGCTCAAGAAAACGCGAGTAGATCGATAACCTGCTTACCGTGGCCTCCGGTACACGCAACACCTTCAATAATAATGCCTCCTCAGCAGAATTACGGGGACACCATACTAAATTTTATTCCAGTAGTTCACGAACTTGTGCAGGATTGCTCAAGCCGCGTTCCCCTGATTTCAAAAAGACAAATACCCGACGGATTGCGGGCGACGCTCTCAAACATTTTCTCCAAAACGACCATGCTTAATTGCTTCTCCGAAAACATAACCTTGCCTTAAAGACTATCACTCAAGCCGATCAGGAAGAAGATCTGCCTCGATTATTGTACTGGAGTTATCATTGGGTGTCAATGATTATGAGAAAACTATCACTAATGCGACCGCCGGTTAAAACGGTCGTCGAAGAGGCACACAAGATGGTTGAGTGCCGCTTCGTCAGTCGTCGGACGTCGGTGGTTGGTTGTTGAAATCGCCTCCGGCGATTTCTCTGGGTTCAAGGAGTCTTTTTAGCCCCTCTGCAGGGTTTTCAGAAAGAAACACTGCCGATCCCGCAACCAAGACATCTGCACCGGCTTCTATCACCGCTGGCGCCGTTTCTGGATTGATGCCGCCGTCAACCTCGATTTCAGCCTTTATCCCTTTGCTGTTGAGTATCCCACGCAGATAGGCGATCTTTTTCAGCATTTCCGGAATAAACCGCTGCCCGCCCAAGCCCGGATTGACAGTCATTACCAGAACAAGGTCCACAAGATCTAAGACATACTCGACCGCTTGCGGAGGAGTGCCCGGATTCAGCGCTACCCCCGCCCTTATACCCTGCTCACGAATGGCAGCCAACGTGCGGTGAAGATGCACGCAGGCTTCTGTATGGACGGTTAGAATATTGGCACCCGCGGCGATAAAATCGGCGAGATAGCGCTCCGGCGCCGCAACCATTAAGTGGACATCAAATACCATATCTGTATAACGGCGCAGTGCGGCAATAACAGGAGGACCGATCGTTATATTAGGCACAAAATGGCCGTCCATAACATCAATGTGCAGGTACGGTGCACCTGCACCTTCCACCTTCTTGACACTTTCCGCCAGGCGGGCAAAGTCGGCAGACAGGATCGAGGGGGCAATCTTAATCAACGCTGTTATCTCCTTTCCTTTTCGAGTATTTCAGCAAGAAAATTCTGGTAGTGGCGGTAGCGAAATGCTGCTATGCGTCCTTCGTCAACGGCCTTTCGCACTGCACAATCCGGTTCGCTTTTATGCAAACAGTCGTTAAACCGGCACTCCCCGCTTAATTGAGAGATCTCTGGGAAGCAGTTTGCAAGCATTGCTGCCGTAAGAACAGGAAGATTCAACTGCGTGAATCCCGGCGTGTCCACGACGGCCCCTCCGTCCTGCAGCGGGAGCAGTTCGACAAGACGAGTGATATGGCGTCCCTTACCGGTTTTCTTGCTTATTTCACCGGTCTTAAGCTTCAGACCTGGGAGGATTGCGTTCAAAAGGGTCGACTTTCCCACCCCTGACGGACCTGCAACCACTGTAACGCGCCTAATCAGCGCAACGCGGAATCCCTCTAGTCCTTCCCCTGTTTTGGCGCTGGTAACAAGGATTCGGTAACCCGCACCGTTATAAGCATCGATCTGTTTTGAATAAGCGGCGGCGGAAACCAGGTCGGTCTTGTTGAAGCATATTACGGGTTCTATTGAGGCCGCAGCGCTAATTAGCAGGAAACGGTCCAACAGCTGAAAATTGGGCTTTGGATCCTGCAATGCAAAAACGATAATACTCTGGTCAACGTTGGCTACGGGCGGACGGATCAGCTCCGTCCGGCGCGGAAGCACCTCTTCGATCGTGCATTTTCCGGCTGCAGCCTCACGGGTGACAACGTAATCGCCCACAAGCAACCGCTTCTTTATCAGCCGCCCGCGGCAGAAACACTCTTGTATCTCCCCGGATTCCTGTAACATCACGTAATAGAACCCACCGTGGAATCTTACCACCTGCCCTACGCCCAAAACGTCACCCCTATGACGGGAAGGTTTTCTCGTGAACCATTCTGTTATCAAGATATACGCGTATTGTGGCTCCGCCGTAATAGGTGACTTCCTGCACGACCCGCTCTCCCGGATTATGGCTACCCTTGTAAGCCTCCGTTAGTCCGCGCGCGTCACTCACGGTGATGCGGACGCTGTGTTCCCGCCCGTCGTCCGGGACCGGAATATAGACGGCGGCCTCCTTAGGCAACGGCCCCGGGCCATCGCTGACGGTCACCTGAACGGATTTACCTGTCTCAAGATTCGTACCGGGCGCCGGGCTTTGGGCGCAAACGTATCCCGGGAGATATTCGGTGCTTGCCACCCGCTCTATACTATCGTTCAGCACCAAGCCTGCCTGATGGAGTTTTTCCCGGGCTTCTGCAAGCACAAGGCCCAAAAGATCGGGAACAGGTTTTAGAACGGGCCGCGGGCCCTTGCTCACAACGAGGCTGACCGGGCTGTCTTTCGGCTGTGACACCCCCGGAACCGGATCCTGGCTGATAACCAGGCCTTCCTTTACCCGCTCATGAAAAATCTCTTTTCTATTACCGATGGCAAAACCTTCGTTAATCAGGAGCAGCTCAGCATCCTGCACCAACTTGCCGCAAACGTCCGGCACGGTCAGCATCTGGGGTCCCAGGCTCACAAGCAGGGTAATCAGCCGCCCTCTCTTAACCCGGCTGCCAGGTTCAATGTCTTGCTTGATAACCTTTCCTTTTTCTACTGCTTTATGGTGGATCTCCTGTACTTGGTACCGTAATCCGCAGCCGTCCAATCTTCGCCCTGCTGCTTCCACCGTCATCCCTTGAACGTCAGGAACTGAAACCTCAGGAACATAAACGTACCATTTGAGCGCCCACCAGCCGGCAGTCAACAAGAGGATAAAAAACAAGCTGACAGCCGCGTAGCCTGCAGGCTTCAAACGGCGCTTCTTCGGTTTCTTATCATTGAACGGCCTGGCCGGGCACTCGGCATCGGGCAGATCCTCCAACAGGTCTGCGATGTCCTCAGCCATAGCGGTTACAGACTGGTAGCGAAGATCCGGGTTTTTCGCCATCGCCTTTTCCACAACCGCTGATAGGGCACGGGGCACCCTGGGGTTCACCTGGCTAACCGGCGCAGGGTTGTCCTGAATGTGCTTGATCGCTACAGCCACAGGGTTCTCCCCTAAGAACGGCGGTCTCCCTGTGAGCATCTCGTACAGCACGGCGCCAAGAGAGTATATGTCGGAACGGGCGTCCGCAGGCTCACCCCGTGCCTGCTCTGGAGAGATATACTGCACCGAACCCACCAGGGCTTTTGTCGCTGATACCGTGCCGCTGCTGACGGCACGGGCTATGCCGAAATCAGTGAGTTTGGCCCTGCCTTCTGGGGTTATCAAGATGTTGTGGGGCTTGACGTCCCGGTGGATGATGCCCCGTTTATGCGCGTGTCCCAGCGCGTCGCAAATGCCGTAGGCTGTCTGTAGCGCGAAACCTGTACTTACCTTTCCTTCTTGAATCAGAGACTTAAGGTTTCGCCCTTCAACGT
>DTYU01000198.1 GCA_012961725.1 Desulfotomaculum sp. | reverse complement strand
GCCGAAAACCGGGTTCGACCAGTTAAACGCGTGGTTTTGCCGCTTGCAGGCGGCCTGGAACGCGCTTGTCCGCTTCGCAGACGAACTGCTGGCCGGCAAGGCGCCCCAGGAGTCACCTGAACTGCCCCCCGGTGCCGCCCGCGTTCTACGGCAGTTGCTGACGGCGGCCCGCGACCTTGATCCTGATGACGCGCGCGCCAACCTTATCGAGCCGCAATTGGGCTGCCTGCTCCGCCGTTTAGAAGACGGCTTCCAGGCTGGGAGAGGTGCCGGCCATGCCCTATGCGCGATCCTTGAGATCAAGAAGGAGTGATAGCATTACAGTTCAGCCGGAGGGCGGCACCTACCGCCCTTTGAACAACGGTGATATCAAGGCCGTTCATGAGACAACGGTGCGACTGCTGCAGGATCCCGGCATCAAGGTGGGCAACCTGGAAGCGCTTGAGCTTTTCGCCGCCGGCGGTGCGCGGGTCGACTTCCAGGAGGCGAGGGTGTGCATCCCGCGGGGGATGTTGGAGGACGCCATCGCTTCCGCGCCCTCGCGGGTGACCCTGTGCGGGCGCGAGGAGAGATACGACCTTGTGTTGGAGGGAACACGCACCTATATGGGCACGGGGGGCACGGTACTGAATGTGCTCGATCCGGAAACGGGCGTGCGCCGCCCGGCCACGCTACAGGACGTTAGGGACCTGGCCCGTCTCGCCGACGCACTAGAGAATATCCACTTCTTTATGCTCCCGGTATACCCTACCGAGTTGACTGCCGAAACGGTGGATATCAACCGCTTCTGGTGGGCGCTTAACAACACCGCGAAGCATGTGATGGGCGGCGTTTACACCTGCGACGGGGTCCGCAACGTGATCCGGATCGCCGGAGAGATCGCCGGGGGTATTGAGCGGCTCCGGGAGAGACCCATCGTCTCAATGGTCACCTGTGTTATGAGCCCGCTGCTGATGGACGAGACGTACACCGCCTTATTAATGGAGGTCGCCCGCCACGGCATCCCTGTCGTCTGCCCGGCCGAGCCGCTCGCCGGCGCTACGGGGCCGGGTACTTTAGCGGGTACTGTGGTGATAGCCAATGCGGAAACGCTGAGCGGTATTGTACTCGCTCAATTGGTGAATAAGGGCACGCCCACGATCTACGGTACGGTGGCCAGCACCATGGATATGAAGACCGGATCCTACCTTTCCGGCAATATCGAGATGGGTCTGCTAAACGCTGCGGCGGCACAGATGGCCCAGTTTTACTGCCTCCCGATCTACGCCACGGCCGGGATGTCCGACAGCAAGCTGCCCGACGTTCAGACGGGATACGAGAAGGCCGCCACAGCCATAATCACTGCGCTCGCGGGTGCCAACTTCATCCACGACGCCGCCGGCTTCTTGGAGTTCTGCACCACCATTGCTTACGAGCAGTTGGTCATTGATAACGAAATCATCGGCATCTGCATGCGGGCAGTGAGGGGGATTGAGGTCAACGAGGAAACCTTGGCGGAAGAGGTTATCCGCAGGGTAGGTCCGGGCGGCAACTTCCTCACGGACGTACACACCTTAACGCACTTCCGCCGGGAGTTCTTCTTCCCGCCGCTCGGCAACCGGCAATCGCGCAAGGAATGGGAACAGGCCGGTGCAAAAGACACCGCGGCGCGGGCGCGGGAGCGTGCTAAAGAGATCCTTGCCCGCCACCGGCCGCCGCCGATCGATCCCGCCGTTGTGGCCAGGGTTCGGGCCGCGTTTCCGGCGCTTTGTGACTAATGCTGGAGGGAGAAAGGCATGCTCATCATCGGGGAACTGATTAATGCCACGCGAAAAAAGGTACGCGAGGCGATAGTCGAGCGGGACGCAGCGTTTCTGCAAGATCTTGCGGTGCGCCAGGCCGAGAACGGGGCGGATTATATCGACGTGAATGTGGCCACCGGCCGCGGCGGTGAGCAGGAGGCGGCAGACATGGAGTGGGCGGTTACCGCCATCCAGGAGGCGGTGGACAAACCGATAGCGATCGACACCGCTGATCTTAAGGTGCTGACGGCCGGCCTCCAGGCCCACAAGGGCCGGGCCATGATTAACTCGGTAAGCGCCGAAGCCGGTCGCCTGGAGCCCTTCCTTGAAGTGATCCGGGCTTACGGCGGTATCGTTGTCGCCCTGCCCATCAGGGAGAGTATCCCGCCGACGGCCGCAGAGCGCGTCGCTGTTTGCCGGACGATCCTTGACGGCGCGCTGGCCGCCGGCCTTAACGCAGACGACCTCTATTTTGACGCGCTCGTTCTGCCGCTGAGTGTCGACACGGCCAATCCCGGACAGACCCTGCAAACCATCCGGGAACTCAAAGAGACAGGAGTCCGGACGGTGATCGGTTTGAGCAATATTTCGTTCGGCTTACCCGAGAGAGACTTGCTGAACAGGTGTTTTTTAGCCATGGCCCTCTGTGCCGGTTTGGATGCGGCGATTCTTAATCCTTTAGACAGGGGCATTATGGCCACCGTTTTCGCCGCGGAGGCCCTTGTAGGAAGTGACCCCATGTGTGCCCGTTACCTGAAAGCATACCGCAAGGGGCGGCTGAGCGGCTGAAGAGGGTTCAGGCAAACGACTCGGGAGGTGGTATCGGTATATGAAATACAGTTGGCAGATAAGTTCTGCAATACAGGCGGGGGAAGTGGATAGGAGCAGGGAGTTGGTGACCAGGTCGCTTAGAGAGGGACTGGCGCCGGGCGAAATCTTAGACAAGGCCCTCATGCCCGGTATGGAGGCGGTGGGTGAAAAGTTCGGCGGCGGCGAGATGTTCCTTCCGGAGGTCATGCTGTCCGCCAGCGCCTTCCAGGCCGGGCTCGAGGCGCTGCGCCCCTGGCTTAAGGCGGATGACGCCAGTTTCAGGGGGAAGATCGTCTTGGGAACGGTAGCGGGGGATATCCACGACTTAGGCAAGAACCTTGTCGCAGCGATGTTTACGGCGAACGGCTTCGAGGTCATTGATTTAGGGGTTAACGTGCCGGCGGAGCGGTTTGTGGCCGCCGTAGAGGAGCACCGTCCGGATCTTTTGGGACTTTCCGCGCTCCTTACCACCACCATGTCCCGCATGCCGGAGGTAATCAGACTGCTCCAAAAAAGGGGCCTGCACGGAGATCCATGCAGGGTCATCATCGGCGGCGCGCCGGTGAACGAGGAGTTCGCTGCCTCAATCGGCGCGGACCTTTATGCCGAGAACGCCATCGAGGCCGTGCGGATGGTGCGCAGGCTGCTGCTCAGACGAAAGCGGGGTGAGGCCGTTGCTAAAGTGGGGGCCGGCTGATATCGCCATCAACTCGGATGAGGTTTTACGCTATCTCGGCTATAAGCCGGGGAAGAGAATCAGTTCACGCGTCGAGCGGATGCTTGAGCGTGAGATCGAGGCTGCATACCGGCTGATTGTCCCCCGCGGATATTTTTGCACCGTGGACGCGCCTGCGCTGCCCTCTATTAGGCTTTTTCAGGACGCCGAGAAGGTTGCCTTCGGCGTGGCTACCATCGGCAGCCGCCTGGAAAGAAAGGTCAATGCGCTTTTTCAGCAGGGCGAGGCCGCCCGGGGGGTCCTGCTCGACGCGGTGGGCTCGGTCGCTGCCGAAGCGGTAACCGACTTGGTCAACCGGGAGGTCAACCGGTATGCATCCGGCCTGGGGTTTAAAACCACGAGGCGTTTCAGCCCGGGTTACGGTCCGTGGCACGTTGACGGCCAGCATTTAGTGTTCCAGTACCTTGGAAAAGCAGCCGGTAGGATCGGGATCACCCTAACCTCTTCAAACCTGATGATCCCTTTAAAATCGGTCTCCTTTGCCGTAAAGATGGGGCGGGGGAAGATGGAGGAGATCAACCTAGGACGTTGTGCGTCCTGCAGCATGGCCGAGCGGTGCCCCTTCCGTCATGACCGCAGGCTGTGCACGAAGGCAGCCTTCAGCGACTCCTCCGGGCGGAACGCCGCCGTTAGGCGGTAGAGAGGGCCGGTCAATACGGCTGGCGTGCAAAACCAACAATTAATTAAAGCAGCGCTTTTCTTAAAGACCGCCCCTTTTTAACGGGAACAAGCAGCGCCTTGGTCGGTACGCCTGTTTTTCTTGAAGTCAATGGGCTTGGTTAGATTCCGGGGAAGCGCTCGATTGGGGGTTTGGGATGGAATACATTGCGGTTTTCGTAATCGGCGTAGGCATCATTAATTGAAGAGGAAGCAATCGCCAGGGAAAGCCCGATGGAAATGAAGAAGGCTTAAGTTAGTGTAAAGTTACTGTAGGAATATTGCAGGAGCTAAGGGAGGGAGTAAAGAAGAGAGACCTCACCGTCCTTGTAGTGGACGAGCAGTT
>DTYU01000197.1 GCA_012961725.1 Desulfotomaculum sp. | reverse complement strand
TTTGGGCTTGGGCTGCTTGTCCGCCACGGGCGCCTGGGGGAGCGAAACGGTTACCTCCGGCTCCGGCCGCTGGGTCAGGAGAACGGTTGTCGCACCGTGGGCCGCAGCCCCGGTCTCCGGCGGGAGCAGCGCCAGCATCTCCCGCGCTCCGGCGGGCCTCTCCCCGGGATCGAAGGCCACGGCCTTCATCACGGCGGCCTCCAGAGCAGGTGATACGCTCACCAGTTCCCCCGGCGGGGTGAAATGAAACGGTTTCTTCGCCGGATCGGCCCCGGTCAGGAGGTAGTGCAGGGTGGCCCCCAGGCTGTATATGTCGGCCCTGGCATCGGTCTGGCCCTCGCCGTACTGCTCAGGCGCCGAAAAGCCGACGGAACCGTAGAGCGTGGTGTCCTCGCCTTTCCCCGGCCTGAAGTGGCGGGCGATGCCGAAATCGATGAGCTTGATCTCGCCCTTCGGGGCGAGCATGATGTTGGCGGGCTTGAGGTCGCGGAAGATGACCGGAGGCTCCTGGCCGTGCAGGTAGTCAAGGACCGCGCAGAGCTGTCTCGCCCAATCGAGCACCTCGGCTTCGGGGATGGGACCGCGCCTCCGGGCCACGGCCTCCAGGGTCTCGCCTTCGATGTAATCCATGACCAGATACCAGCGCTCTTCGTAGGGGAAAAAGTCGGTGACCCGGGGCAGCGCCGGGTGCCTAAGCCCGACTAACATCTTCGCCTCCCGCTTGAAGGATGCGACCGCCTTCTCGAGGTCGCCCGCCCTCACGGCGCCGGTGCTCATCTCCTTTATCGCCACCGGCATGTTATCCAGGCGCTGGTCCAGGGCCTTGTACACCGCACCCATTCCGCCCCGCCCCAGGACCCCCACGATCAGGTAACGCCCCTCCAGGAGGCTGCCGGGCGCCAGCCGGCCCGTCGCACCGGAAAGATTGAACCCGCACTTGAAACAGTACGTGTGCCCAGGAGGGTTCTCCGCCTGACAAAAGGGACAAAGAGGCACGCCTTTTACCTCCCGCGGGAAACTCTTCTTTCCTGTGATTTTACCATTAATCCGCCTGTTTGTCTTTACGCCTCAGGATGAGCGCCGAAACGGCACCGAAAACGACGCTGAAGGCCGCCAGCACCAGCCAGTGGCGGCTGAAATCACCCTGCAAGGCCGCCAGAGGGTCCTCGAGCGCCACCCGGCTGTTGATGTCGCAGATGCCGCCGCCCACGAGTTCATATCCCCACTTGCTGACGGCCAGGCAGAAGACGGCCCGCAAAAACTCCGGCTCCACCTTCTCCACCGGCACGATGGCGCCGGAGAGGATGATCTGCGGCACCAGAAGCAGGGGCACCACGCTCGCAGCCCGGTCGGCGTTCGCGGCGGCCGCAGACACCGCAAGCCCCATCATCAGGCCGGCCGCGGAGATCAAAAAGAAGGCGCCCACGTTCGCCCAGTATTCCGGCAGTCCCAACCCGAGAGCGACAACGCCCACAAACAGGACGGTCTGCACCAGACAGACCGCCGAGAGCACGGCGACTTTTGATAAGAGATAGGCGCCGATCGAGAGGTTTACCAGCCGCTCCCGCCGGTACACCGGCATCTCCTTGACGATCTCCCGGGCCGCGGCGGATGTGCCCAGCCAGATGGCGGTGAAGACCATCAAAGCCACGCTGATGGACATGTTGAAACGCCGGCCGGTCTCCGCCCCGATCCTTTCCTCGACTGCGGGCGTCCGGCCGGAGGCCGCCTCCTCCCGGCCGATCTCAAGATCGGCTGCGAGGCCGCTGTATTCAAAGAGGGGCGCAGCGTGAAAGAATATCATCACCAAGAGGGCCGCGATAAGAACCGGCTGCAGGAACAGGAGCGACATGTTCCGGCGGTCCCTGGAGATTATCCGGCCGTAACGCCGGGTCAGGGTGAGCCACTGTCTCAATGGGGACGATCTTGTTCTCCCGCCGCGGGAACCGGCGCCCGGACCGGGGCCCGGCCCGGCCGGGCTCGTAAGCCTGCTCAGGACATGCCTCCGGTACGCCTCCGAACCGGTGAATTCCCGCACCCACTCTTCGGGCGTCCTCTCCGCGGCCAGCCTCTTGTATATGGCGGCGAAGTCGGCGACGCCGAAATGGCTCAACGCCTCGGCCGGTGTACCGAAAAAGGCCAACCGGCCCCCTTCGGTGAGAAAGATGAGCTTGTCACACAGGCCGACGTTGAAGGTGGCGTGGGTCACGACGATGACGGTGCGCCCCTGGTCGGCCAGCCTGCGCAGCATCTCCATGACGGCCTTCTCCAGGCCGGGGTCGAGACCGGATGTCGGTTCGTCGAGAAACAGCAGGCTCGGTCCGGTCAACAGTTCGACGCCGATATTGACCCTCTTCCTCTGGCCGCCTGAAAGGTTGCGCACCAGGATGTTCCGGCAGGCCGTAAGCCCGAGCTCGGCCATTACCCGTTCAACGTTATTCCTTATTTCTTCAGCGGAGGTGTCGTCCGGCATGCGCAGCCGGGCGGAGAAGGTCAGCGCCTCCTCCACCGTCAGCTCCCCGTGGACGATGTCCTCCTGGGGGACGTATCCGATCATGGAGCGGAAGACGCCGTATTCCGCGTACAGGTTGCGGCCGTTGATCAATATCTCACCGGCGGTGGCCGGACGAATGCCGTTGAGCGCACCCAAAAGGGTGCTCTTCCCGCTGCCGCTCGCTCCCAAGACGGCCACGAATTCGCGCGGCTCAATGACGAGGGTTATCTCATCGAGCAGCCGCCGGGCCGTGCCGTCCGCCAGCGTCACGGATTTGCTCAGCCGCCTCACCTCTATCCTGACCCGGCCGGCGTTTTCGTCGTATTCAAGGAGCTTTCGGCCGTCGAAAAACCAGCGGTAACCGGCGATCTGAATCAGGCTGCCGGGCGGCAGTTCGGTGGAGTTCACCACCCGTTTTCCGTTGACGTAGGTGCCGTTTGTGCTGTTGAGGTCGTAAATGAGATGTCCGCCGCTTTTGAATACGATGCGGGCGTGGCAGCGGGATACGGCGGGGTGCTCAAGCACGAGGTCGTTGGCGGGATCGCGGCCGATGTTGATGACCGCCTGCCTGACCGGCAGGGCGCGGGTGAACTCCGCCGCCGGTCTGTATTCACCGCCCCCGCTCAACGCGTGGGACATGCCGGAAGGCGGCGCTTCTGCAGGACAGGCCTCAACCCGTTTCTGCGCGGACGCCGGCGGGTGTTCAGTCAACCTGATCACTGAATCCCCTAATCGAATGAGGTCTCCGGGAAATATCGCGGCCGTCCCCTCAATCCTTTCCCCCTTGAGAAAGGTGCCGTTGGTGCTGTTTTCGTCGGCCAGGGTCACGGTGCCGTCCTCCGCCACCGCAATCCTCGCGTGCAGACGCGAAACCTTGGCGTCCTTCAGCTCGAACCGGCAACGCGAAGGATCACGGCCGATGTAGACGACCGTGCCCGGACTTAGCGCCATTTTCCGCCCTTTGTCCGGCCCTTGGGTGACCTCCAGCCACAATGCCATCCGCGGCTCACTCCGCAACACAGACTTCTTCGGCATGACGATCCGTCACACCAACGCAAAATTCGGTAAGGCCCTGCCAACATCCTTCCGTATGTGACATACCGTCGTTGAGCAGGTGGTTCTCTTCGCCGTCGTCAAGGGTGTGCCATCAATGCTTCTGCCTCGGTGGGATCACTGAAGGAGTTCCTGACCACAGATGGTTCTTGTCAACGGTACTGTCACCGGGAAGGCTTCCCGTTAGAGACACTCTTCTTCCGAATTCTCATTCCAAGTCGTCAGTCTGATGCTGCCACCGCTCGGTCAACTCCCCGATACGTGCAGTCGTTCCGGTGACCGCCAACAGATCCAGGTAGGCAAGAAACTCGTCTCGAGTCAACTCCTGTCCTACCGCTTTAGCAGAGAAAAGGTCGATCGCGCGCCGAGTAGCACACACCAACAGTTCGTGAGCATCCCAGGATAACTCCGGGTTAATCTCCTCTACGCGTCCCCCATGTACCAAGGCCGAGCGTTCGTCGTACAGTCTTTTAACCCGACTCGCCACATTTCCTCCGGCCGTCTCCCCACAAAGCGCCGCGACACGCCGGGAGATCGCACTTCTGCCAGGGCCAACAAGGGCGTCCATCGCGATCACGTTGTCTATCAGTTGGTTGAGCTTGTAAGAGACTTCGCCGGAAGCCGTTGCCGCCTTGACGAGGTATCGCAGAACCACCTGAGTGATGAATCTTGCCTGGTCTAACTCGGCGAGCGCCTCCACCTTGCTGGCCAAAGCCTGAAGTTTCCCGGTTATCGAACACCGGTACCGCATTATCTTGATCTCCGCTTCGCTGTCGAAAACATCGAAGTAATCCCAATGGGTCAGGCTCGGCGGCCACTCGCACAGATACTCCCGTAAACTGACGCGGTGTCCCAACGGCAGGCCACTCCACCATATACGTCGATCCCCATGTTCATCCTTCCATCCCAGTAAGATGACAATCGCCAGAGCCTCCTCGACCCTCGGCGGGAGGTTGGTTAAGTGAAGCGTTCCAGAAATAGCAGAGAAACCGATAATTTCTTTACCCAGGGGAGGAAGTGTTTCAGTGTCATCGACCTCCAACCACCACTGGCGAGACAGTAACCGTATCTCGCGCTCAGAGCAAGCAGACTCAGGGTAGAAGACAAGCCGGGTTTCGTGTTCGAGCAACCCTTTTAGTTCGTCAACCCCGTGTTTGCGGAGGCGAAACCAATCAGCGTCGACTCGGTCGACATCATCTTCGACCTCTGCCCAAGGCAGACTCACGAGATGACGAACACGAACGCTGCCACCGGCTTTCCCTAACTCCTCTACAAGCTTCGCAGCAACAGATTCGGGTGTCTCAGCTTCTCCCCTGGCAATTTTCAAATACGCGCCGCTCCGGCGAAAGAAGTGTTTGAGGTTCGATGCAGAAAGCCGTTTGACAGCCTTATGGTGTACGGTGCCCGCCGCTACCTGTCCGAGTCTCTTAAACTCATCCGACTTTTCGGCACATTCTGCCGCTTGTCTAACTATCTCTGTTAGAGCTGAAGAGTCCGGATGAGGCGTATCCTCCGCCCGCGGAAACGAAGCGATCTTTCGATGCAATAGTTCAAATTCTTTGTGAAACAGTTTGCAGTACCTCTCGACGGCATTCACCAAATTTCCCATCGCCTTATCCCTCCATATCCGGATTGCCGCCACACCACCGAGATCACATAAGGTTATTTTCAAAAGATTAACATACAGGAACGCGGGTAAGGAAGAGCCAGCCCGTGGTCGAAGTTAAGGCAACGGTTCTCCTCGGTCGACGTGAGGGATAGAGCCTGAGAAGCCGTAACTGGAATCTATACTGACCCCATAGAAGACCAGACAAACGGAATGGTAGAATGGGAGGGATCAAAACAAGGAGGAAGATAACCATGCGTGAGGAGTCAGTGGACAGCCGAACAAAAGATGCAGATCGTCTTAGCGGGCCTGATGCCGGAGGCTAATATCGCCGCTCAGGAGCCGGGAGCACCAAATCTCCCAGTCCCAGTTTTACTGTTGAGCGGGAACTCTTCCTGAGAGGCGGCAAAGCCGCGACTCGAAAACGGGTACTCCAGCCGGGAGCAGGAGTTGGAGCGTAAACTGCGGGAGGCCCAAGCCAAAATTAGCGAGCAGGCCATCAAGAACTGACATCCTTAAAAAAAGACCAACTGGGTCCTGAAGTAACCGTCCGGGTCTTGGTTCAGACACTCCGTAAGGACGGATATAAGGTCGCCCTTATTGCTAAGACCCTTGGCTTGAACAGAACGTATTGCTACAGCTTGCTCCTTGACAAGCCCCAAAAAGAACGGCCCGACAAAGACGCCGAAATAAGGCAGGTGATCATCAGAATATGTATCCAGTTTCCGACTTATGGCTACCGCCGGGTCACCGCCGTATTACGGAACTGGCAGAGTCGCGAGCTGTTAACCGGAAGAAGGTACAGCGGATCATGCAAGAAGAGGGCCTCACCCTCCCGGTTAAAGAGCGTATTGCGAAACGTACTAAGGAATCAGGCCGCATTCCGGTAACCCGCTCGAACGAGCATTTCCAGGTTGACATGACCAAGGTCTGGTGTGGTGTAAGAGGGGCTGGGGATATCTGTTCGGAGTCATTGACGCCTTTGACCGGGAGATCGTTGGCTGGGCCTTTTCGCTCCGCTGCACCACAGACATCTTGCTGGAGGCCGTAGATATGGCCCTCAACTACCGCCCATCACCTTGGGACCTGCGTGAGATATCACCACACAAGGAGATCACCTCACCCGAAAAGCCACCGCTCTCCCGCCGAGCGACCTGCCGGGAGGTATCCGCCGGGTCATTGAACAAGTGGATTTCCCTCTTTCCGCTGAACCACTGATTCCGAACGGCCGCAATTCCCGCGGAATTTCAGTAACACCCCTTCACATCGTTGCTTACGGCTGATACGGGGGACTATAGCTAACTTCATTACCATCTGCCCACGACTATGTTGATCAACTGCCCTTCCTCAAAAGTTCCGACTACATGTCCGACCCATGCACCCTCGCGGTCGAAGACCGGTGCACCACTGCTTCCGGGCGAAACTGGCGCGGTAATCTGATAAACAGGAACGGGCCATTCATCTCCCGGATAGCGCGGTAAGTACCTCTTGGCGCTTGTGATGCCTGTGGATACTGAGCCTTCCAAACCAAGGGGATGGCCGATAACTACAATTTCTTCACCCACCTGCACTTGCTCCTCGCCACGACCCCACCAGTAACATTCACTGAGCAAATTGCCTATCTCTGACTCCCAGCCATCTACTGTCAGCCTTGCTAAATCCTTATCCGGGCGAACGTACTTTACCTCTGCTCGGTACCACTTTCCGTTATACGCCTTCACTCTAATTTTTGAGGCGTCCTCAACTACGTGATAGCACGTCTCTACGTCTAATTCACCGTAACGGCTTCCGCTGGATATATACCCGCTCCCCCGTGTTTTATCTGTGGCGACAACAACAACCCCCTTCCCTTTGATCTCAACGATCTCGCCGACCCACGATTTGTGGCGAGCCTTGATTTTCACGGTCCGCACGAAGTCGACCCATTCCACGTCGTAGCCCAAGCACTCCGCCACAGCCCGGAAGGGTACCATTGTGCGCCCCGAGCGGATAAAGGGGGGCTTTCAAGCACCAGAGCGCGCACCGCATGGTCGCCAAAGGGGGTGACCCGTATCAGGGGACGTCCACCCTCAGCCTTATCGGCGGGTAGGGAGGCCGATACATCCACACCTCCCGCTCAGCCGCGTTCCATACAACTCTGCCGCCGAGCGCTTCCACCGCCGCTCTCAACGGCACAAACACGCGCCCATTGACTATCACCGGGGGCACGTCGCAGTAGATAGTCTGGTCCTCAACCATGAGGGAAACCTGCTGGGAAGCCGCGGCTTGTGTGGCACAGAGAACCGCAATCAAACTGAGAACCACCAAGAACCCTGCGATGTAGTTCAGTCTTTTCATGCTTGATGACCTCCCAACCGACATACCTCACAACAAACAAACCGTGTTGGTCGCCTGGGTGACATATCCGGAGCGGCGGCAAGGCCGCAGAGTTGCCTTTCTTCCGGAAAACTGTACGGGACAGGCTTTCACGGCCAAACCTTGCGGTCACCCGGGAGCGCGCCATCGGTCAGCCAACTCACCAATGCGATTAGCCATCTTGGCGGTTGCCAACACATCGTCCAGAAGGGCCGTGAACCCGCGTCGAGTCAGTTTTGCCCCGTCGTTTTCCAGGCAAAGGAGTCGATCGCCCGGCAGGTGGCACGCACCAACAGATTGTGAGCACGCCAGACAAGTTCCGGCTTTATCACGTCTATGTCTCCCCCGTGCACCAAGGCTGAGCGCTTGTGGTATAACGTCTTAACCAGGTCCTCCACATTCATGCCGCCGACAAGGATCGCAATGCGCCGGGAGATGGCCCCTCTACCGCCGGCCAACGACGGGATCCATCGCTACACCTCGCGGTTGCCAACGATAAAGGCCGCGCAGTGCTGCGAGTGCTGCGCATAGACGTGGAGTACCGCGCCCGCCGGCGTCACTCCCTTCCCCTCGACCCTGGACAACCACGGCGTTTTTTCGCCCTCCCCGTGTTGCACGGTCCGGGTATTCCTAAATCCTTACAGATCTTCCTTGCTAAGTTTTCATCGATTTCCCTATGTCTTGGAACTGTGCTGACCTTTTTCTCTTTTCTGTTGGCATAGACTGTATGATTAGCTCCCTCTCTCAAGAATTCGCATCCATGTTTCTCAAGGTGACGGATCAAGTCCTTTCTTTTCAAAACACTACTTCCCCTATTTCCTCTTTGGTGAAATCAGATCCTTTAAGTTCTTCCTCCATGATTTGCCGATTTGCTTCCAAGACAAGCTGTATGGCTTCGATTAGATTTTTCTTTGTTTCCTCAAAGGTTTTTCCTTGAGTATTTGCTCCTGGCAATTCTTCGACATATCCGATATATCCGTGAGGTGATTTCTGAAAGACTGCCGTAAGTTTCAACTGCATAACTCTTCACCTACCTTTCAAGGTCTTCATTGTTTTTCCAAAACACTGCCCTATTAAACTGATTGTGCCGTTGGTGTCATCTTAGCAACCAGGATGGATACAAGTCAAGTTTTTCCGCGGGTAAAAGCCAAGCTCACAGGTCGGCTCAGGGGCCAGAGCCCAACCACCTTTGCTGAACGCCCCTCTTCGCGGAGGCCCAAACAATGTCGGGCTATAAGCGGTGACATTGCAAGATCTCACCGGGCAACGTCTTGGCAGCAAGACTTACCAGATGTCGATGATGGGTGAAGAAGAGGATTTGTGTCTTCGCGGCCAACTCACCCAAGACCTCCAAGGCCACATGCGCTCTCTCATCATCAAAATTGACCAGCGCATCGTCAACAACAAGCGGCATGGGTTCGTTATTCTTCAGGTAATCTTCTAAGCTGGCAAGACGAAGCGCGAGGAAAAGCTGATCACGCGCACCGTCACTCATTGCTTCCACATTGACTTCCTCGCCCGTAGGCCGAAGACCCATGAGAACCGGCTGGTCGTCTTTGTCGAACCCGACCGTTAGCTCCTTAAACGACCCGAGGGTCAGCCGAGAAAACAGCTCGCTCGCACGGCGAAGCACCGGGGCCTGATGGTTCTGGCGGTACCTTTCTATCCCCTGCTCAAGCAACGTTGCGGCAAGGTGAAGGCACAGATACCTGCTGGTCAGGGTGCCTATTTCTGCAAGGAGATGCTCCGCCTCCTCAGCAGCCGCGGCGGCTTCAGCACGCCCGTCTATTCTTTCTTTCTTCGCTTTCAGGCTGCCGATTTCCTGGTTCAATATCTCCTGGTCTTTCTCCCGAAGCTTGATCTCTTCCTTGGTGCGCCGAAGCTTGGCAGAAACTTCATCAGGGTCGACCGCTTCTGCCTCTTTCAGAATCTCCTCAAGAGTCAGTCCAGCACCGTGGCTCAAGATCTGTTCTTCGCACCCCTTCAGCCCTCCCTGTAACTCTTGAAACCGGAAAGATCTCTCCTCCTGTTCTTCGAGTTCAGCAAGCCTATGGCAGCGGGCTTGGTTCTTAAGCCTCTCAAGCTCGGCCTCGGCATCGCAGATTTCGCGCCGCCGATTCTCAATCTCCTCCTGCCTATCCTTGACCTGTTGTTCGAGTTGAACCAATTTCTGCCGATTGGCAAGAGCATCTCGCAACTCGTCGTGAAGTCTCAAAACGGCGTGATCCGGCGGCAGGCCGTCCAACTCCGGCATCTTCACCCTTCGGAGCAAGTCGGCAACCTCCGCGGTATAGCCCTCGAGATAACTCTTTAGCCGGTTTATCCGCGTCTCTTGAGCCGGTAGGCCTTCGACAATCTGAAAAAGCTCTTCGGTCTTATTAAGAAAAGCCTCGGCCACATCCGGCAACGTCTCCGGAGGAAGGCCAATCCGTTTCATCTTGTCCATCCAGTCAATCCGCCACCGATCGAGTGCCCCTGAGACCTCTTCTCGTTTCTGCTCAGCTACTGCCAGTTCTTTTTTGACCTCACGCAGCTTTTCTTGAAGCCTCTCCCGCCTTTCGGCTTCCCGTTTGAGGTCCTCAAGCACTTTGGTCCCTTTCCCCAACAGCGAAGAAAGAGGCTCGTTGCTGGCTGCTGGCACCCCCAAACGAATGAGTGCAGCACAGAGGATAGATTGCAGCTCACTGACCCGACCTTGCACTTCCCGTCTCCGCTCCGCGAGCCCGCGCAGCTCCTTGCTAAGCTGGAGAAGCTCACTTCGCTTCCCGAGCCAAGAGCGCATCTCTGCCGGAGGTAGTGGTTCTATACCGAGCGCGGACCAGATCTTCTGCCACTCCCTGTGCAGCGCCTCTCTTTCTGCGAGTAAGGCCTGCTGCTGCTCTCTCAGCCCAGTAATTTTACGTGCCGATTCTTCCTTTAGGGCGAGCAGACTCGCTTTTTCAGCTGCCTCCGTCGCCTTCTCTCGCAAGCGATCGCCGATCTCATCGGCAAAGCGGACGCTCTTCTCGTACGCAACGTGAAGCGGCTCCCCAAGCGCAAAGACTTTTTCCGCTTCTCGGTCGGGATTCTGGTGAATCCATGCGCGCAGAATCAGTCCCCATCCCCACTGGCGTCGGTCCCTCGCCTCCTGCAGTTTCTCCAACGTGGGGACCTCCCCGGTTATGCGCTTTATCTTCTCAAGTCCGGTGTTGGCATTAGCCAAGCGCCCTTCTTCCTCATCAAGACGCTGCTTAATACTCTTTAGTTCGTTTTCATTCTCACGTATCTCCGTGTCAAAACGGTTTACCGTCTCCAAATCAGGAACCCCAAGGGCCTCAAGCCCAGCTAGCGTCCCTTTCCAAAGCCCAAGCGCCTTGAGCCTAACATCAGCCTCCTTCTGGCGCACTGTGATCTCGCTCTCTGTCTTCCGCAACTCCTCCTCTACCCGGCCCTCTCTCGTTGCCTGAGCCACCGCTTCTTCCAAATCCACGAAGTCTTTGGGCTGAAGAGCGCCTAACTCTTTTTCAATCTGTTTTTCTTTTAACTTCAAACCATCAATCATTTCCGCAACGTCCTCTTCTTTCTGCTTGAGAACAGGGTAGCGTTTAATGAGCGTTCTTACCGCTTCTTTCGCAGTCACGGGAATACGCAGCCGCTCAACCTCCGCAAGACTAACCCCGGGGGCAAGTTCGCGAAGCAGGTTCTCGCTTCGTTTCTTTTTCTGGGCATACTCAGCCTCAACTTCTGGCAAGTCTTTCTTTGCGGAGCGATACTTCGCTATCCCTTGGAAGAGTTCAGTAATCTGCTCGCGCACGGTAAGCAAGTCTTGGGGCACCACCAACCGGGACATTTCGGCCTCTTTGCTTTCCTTCTCTTTCCGGGCCCGCTCAAGACCCTGTCTTGCCGAACGAAGCTTTTCCTGGGCCTTGATTCTCTCTTCCCTGGCTGAGCGCGGCAGCAGAGGGATATCACCGGCTGGCTCGAACTCTTTCAGTTGGCGTAACATCTCCGTTCTTTTGGCAATAAGCGGCAGAACGCGCCTGATGCGTTCGAGTTTGCTCTCTTCTTGCCGAAGCTCATCGAGGACTTTCCAGAGTGAGGCTTTGCGTCTCTCTGCTTCCGACAGCTTGTTATCGAATTTCTCCCAATCGGCTGGGGGTACCGCCTTTTTCCGCGCTTGCTCTCTTTTTTCCTTGTATTCCCCTATCGCCCGATTTAGGCGCGGGTTTGATGCCCTTGGCGCAAATAACTCGCGGGCTTCCTCTTTCAGGCTATTCAATACCTTATGAACGCAGGCTATTCCGGTGGCGGCACTGAAAAGACTCTCGCCTGCAGCGCCACCGACCTCGAGGAGTGCCCTGCCCCCTTCCCTTAGCGTCTCGTGGCTCAGGCCAAACATGAGGCAGAAATCCCTCTCGCGAAGTGCTACTAATAAGGACCCAAAGACATTCTGCTCTAAAGGATGTCCTGCTTCGTCCAAGAGGGTGTTTTTGTAGCTCCTCCGGCGGG
>DTYU01000196.1 GCA_012961725.1 Desulfotomaculum sp. | reverse complement strand
CGCTCGTGCCAGGCGTGTTTGAAACCGGCCCACACTGCCTCGGTGCGAAACACCCGCGTAGACGGACTTGATCACGACAACCTCCCATCAAAGTTTCGGGGACACCATACTAAATTATTACTTCATAATGATTGGCTTGGCCGGAAAAAGGCGGGCTGCCGTTTCCGGCAAAGGACACCAATAACTCAATTGCTTGAGTGCACGTTTTACCACCGAGTTGAGCGCTGGGTCGTGAACGGCTCGCTGACGATCCGTCTCAGATTCAGAATAAGCTCAATTTCACCCTTGCCCCGCCCAAACTCCCGTGCAAGATCCACCACCTTCTTCCCTTGATCGTATGACTTGTAAACCGCCTCATAGGCGCTCTTCCGTCCCTGTACCCGCGCCTGCCGGTTCACAATAACCGCTGCCTGCTGTTCGAGCCAATGGAGACGGTCCCTCAGTTCGAGGCAGATATCGGTCAAGGTTGCAACCCTGTTTTCGATATCGATTAATCGACTCTCAAGATCAAGCTCCTCAACCGTAACCGCTTCCTGGACTTGGGCGGCAAAGTCTTGCCGCTTCCAGCGGTAGAGGAACCAGAAGAACCCGCCAAAGAACGCCAGCAAAATCAGCACCAGTATACATGCGAGTACGACAAGCATCAACGAGCGCCCCCTGTTTGGCCCAACGTGACTATTAACTCCCGCAGTTTCTTGATCGCCTTTGCATGGAGCTGACAAACGCGAGATTCGGAAACGCCAGTGACCCGGCCGATCTCCTTTAGGGTAAGCCCTTCCTGGTAATAAAGCGCCAGCACGAGCTTCAGTTTTTCGTCAAGGCGGGAGATCGCTTCTTCCAAAATCGAGTGGTCGTCATGCCGACACAGCGCCTCTAACGGGTCGGGGCTCAGCGGATCCTCAATGAGGTCGCCCCAGGACAACTGGCTTCCGTTATTCACGTTAACCACCTCCTCGAGGGAAGCAGGGCAAACCGCCTGGAAATACGCAGTGACCTTCGCTAATTCTGCCGAAGTAATTCCTAACACCCTTGCCAATTCCTCATCGGACGGCCGCCGGCCGCTTTTCTTTTCGAGTTCTTCACGCACCGTGTTGACCTCCTGCATCCGCTGCCAGAGGCTTCGTGGCAACCACGTCAGCCGGCGCAGTTCGTCAAGCATCGCTCCCCTAACCCGCCGGTAAGCATAGGCCTCAAAGTCCGTACCGTGATCAGGGTCAAACCGCTCGATCGCAGAGATCAGGCCAAATACCCCTGCACTTTCAAGATCCTCCTGGCTTATCCACGGCGGCAAACGTACCGCAAGACGTCCGGCCAACTGTTTAACCAAAGGAAGATGCTTGATGATTAACTCCTGGCGTGCGGCTTCCCTCCCGTTGACCTTGTATTCCTGCCAGGCCTCTTCCACCGCCATAAGATCCCCTCCCTCGGAAATAGTACTTCTTTCGAACGGCGCGGCGATAAGCTTCGCATAGCTTTGTCAGGCTTGCCGGCCAACATCGGAAGTCAGCTGCAGGATGTCAGATGCAGGACTCTTGTAGGAATTCGCCTACAGCGAATTCCCTCCTTAATTTTCTGACCTCAAACCTCTTGCCTCCGACCTCCGAAATTGCTCGCTCCTCACCGCGTTCCGCTTCTGTCACACTACTGCATCTAAGCAACACGCTTACGGGTCGATATCATCCCCGGTGGCAACCATTAATCGTTCTCTCAAAATCCTTCGAGGTTGTTATAAGGCCGCTTCAGCGTAACCGCGCTTGCTCCATCATTTTCCAGAAAATGAAACTGAAAATCTTGTCCCTGTGGGCCTGGGGCAGGTCGACAAACTTCAGCCCCAGGTGAAAAAGCCTTCTTTTCTCCAGCATAACGGGCTCTGTCCGTACGACCTCAGCTTTAGTCACTGTCTCGAAGGACTCTTTCCGCAGCGGCAACCTGAACTTTACAAGCAGCATGGTTCCGGGCGGATGCTCTTGCTCTGTCACTAACCGGAGGCCGCCAGCGCTCAAGTCGAGCGCTTTGGCCTCTTTAAAGGCCGCCGCCCCATCGCCTTCCGGTAAAGGGGCATAGGCCACATCAAGCAAAACGGCAAGCCGTACATCGCGCCGGCGCTGGATTCGCTTGATCTTTTCCGGAAAAGCAAGGCTATAAAGCAGAACCCCTTCCTCCCGGCGGCCGGTGACCGCAGTCATGAAGGAAAAATACTCGTTATTCCCTGGAAACTCGACCTTAACCCGATCCCCGCGCGAGAGCATAAGCGGCATTCTGCGCCGGTAGGGCACCGAAATAAAGACCTCTTCAGGCGTAATCTCTTCTACTGAAGAGACGTAGAACTCTTCGCTCTCTTCCAGTGCTACCACGATGCGCTGGTTGACCGCCAGCCCAACCTGTTCTCCGGTAACCAAACCTCTCCCTCCTTATCCGAATAGCTTTAACAGCCGGCTGAGAAACCGCTCTGCCGCCTTGGGCGCAGAATCTTTCCCATCGACCAGACAACGCGCAACCTGGTTAAGGTTCCGTGCTGCTGTAGAGTAAGGCTGGGATAGCACGAACGGACGCTGGTTCTTTACCGCCTGCCCCACCACTGGATCCTCAAGCACCGCCCCGAGATAATCGAGGTCAAAATCGAGGAATTTCCTGCAAACTAACTGCAGTTTCTGCGCAGCCTGCGCCGCTTCCCCCTCGTCTCGCACCCGGTTTACCACAAGCCTTGCTTCAGAATGCAGCTTAAACCTTGCCAAAACCTTGATAAGGCTGTAAGCGTCGGTGAGCGAAGTCGGTTCGGGCGTAATGACCATGACGACTTCCTCCGCAGCAGCGGCGAAACCCAAGACATTCTTGGAAATCCCCGCCCCGGTATCCACCAGCACAAAGTCCGTCTTTGCCCTTAAATAGGGCAGCATGTCCAAGATCCGCTGGCGCTGGACGCTGTCGAGGTTGGCTAATTCCTGCATCCCGGAACCGCCCGAAACGATCTGTAGCCCGTAGGGGCCGGAAAACACTATCTCTTCAATGCTTTTTGCTCCATAAAGAAACTCATAAAGCGTATAAGCCGGGGTAATCCCAAGCATGACCTCGATGTTTGCCAGTCCCAGGTCGGCGTCGAAAAGCAGCACCCTTCGCGACCAGCGCGCAAGCAACAGCCCCAAGTTAACCGCCAGGCTGGTCTTGCCTACACCGCCCTTTCCACTGGTAATTGTGACCACCCGCGGCCCTGCCGCCCGACTGTTCGTTCGAGAAGGCAGGATGCTGCCGGCGAGTCTGCGAAGCTCATGAGCCTGATCCAGCACTCCGCTTGCCTCCCCGTAAGAGCAGCTTTGCTATTTTCTTCGGGTACAGTGACGCAATGTCGTCCGGAACGCTCTGGCCGTCTGTTATGTAAACCGCCGGCAGGCCGAGGCGGTAAATCAGGTTGAGAATCACCCCCGGGCTTTCCGTTTCATCAAGCTTCGTAAAAACCAGCTTGTTGTAGTTCAGCCGGCCGAAATCCTCCGTCACCCTTAGGAGATCCCGGTAGTTGGTGTTGCAGCTCAAGACCAAGTAAATATCGCGCGGCTCCGGAATGGATTCGACAAACCCTTTGAGTTCAAGCACCTGCTGGAGATTCCTCGAGGGCCGTCCGGCGCTGTCGATCAGGATGTAATCGGCGTGCGCCTGGTTACGCAAAACCTGGCTCAGTTCCGCCGGGGTCATTACCACGTCGAGCGGGATGCCGATGATTCCCGCATAAGACCTCAACTGTTCCACGGCACCGATGCGGTAAGTATCGATTGTAACCAGCGTTACATCCTTTTGGTAAAACAGCCGGAACTGGGCGGCTAATTTTGCTAAGGTGGTTGTCTTTCCCACCCCGGTCGGGCCGACAAACAGAATTACCCGCGCGGTGTCGTTATTTACGTAACTCGGTTCCACCATTTGGGTGATCCGGTTCAAGAGCAGCACCTCCACGAGATCATCCCGCGCTGACTGGCCGGGTGCCATCTCCTGTTCCACAGAACTCATCAGCTCGTTAACTATCCCCTCATCAACCTCCATTTCCAAAAAGAGCCGCCGCCACTTTGACAGGCCTCCGTTTCCGGCCGCATCGTCGTTTCCGGAAAGCCTGTACAATAGCCTTTTCATCTCTGAAAGATCCTGCCTCAAACCCGAATCACCAGGCGGCACCGCCAACCGTTCCCGGGCAAACCCATCCGGATGCGTAAGCAAAGTCGCAGCGGCGGCATCCTGTCCGGCCGGGGTAAGAACGCTCCCGTCCTGTTGGGCCAGTCTTCTTGCAATCTCCCGCTCATCGATGGCAGCAGTAACCTCAAGCCTGGGGACGAAAAAACCTAACAGCCCGTTACCCCGCACGCGGCGGCTTGAGACAATGACCGCTTCCGGCCCCATATCCTGTTTGATAAGGGCCAGCGCTTCCTGCATGTCCCGGGCGACATACCGTTTAATCCTCATCCCAGACCACCGTCCCGACAGCCTCAACCTCTACCTCCGGCGAAATCTCGTTCAGTGACAGCACCACCAACTGGGGAAACTGCCTCTCGGTGAGCCGCCGCAAAGGAAGGCGCGCTCCGGGTGAACACAGGATGACCGGAAGCATTCCCTGACGGGCCATCCGCTCCGTTGCCTCCTTCACCCTTTCCATAACCCGTTGTATCTTGCGCGGCTCGAGCACGGGGAAACCTCTTTGCGCTCCCTGCTGCACCGCTTCGATTAAGGTCTGCTCCAAACGCGGGTGAACCGTCACCACCGATAGCCGCCCGCCAACTGCGTACTGCTGGGTAATTGTACGCGCCAGCGCTGCCCGCGCGCGCTCGGTGAGGAAGTCGCCGTCGCGGCTTATTACGGCTGCATCCGCGATCGCTTCTAAAATACCCACCAGGTCACGGACGGGCACCCTTTCCCTCAAAAGGTTTTGTAAGACCTTCTGAACCTCCCCCAGCGTCAGGAGACCGGGAACCAGTTCATCCACCAGCGCAGGGTGTTTATCCTTAACGGCGTCCAAAAGCTCCTTTGTCTCCTGCCGGCCCAAGATTTCCGCCGCATTCCGCTTGATGAACTCCGAGAGGTGCGTGACCAACACCGCGCTGCAATCGACCACCGTATAACCCGCGGCCTCCGCGGCCTCCTTCTCGATGCTGCTCACCCACCAGGCATCGAGCCCGAAGGCCGGATCACGGGCGGGTATCCCCTTGATCTCCGTTTCACCGCCAACCGGGTTCATCGCCAAGTAGTAACCGGGCATCAACTCCCCGCGCGCCGCTTCAATGCCGCGCAACCGGAAGACATAGGCATTGGGTTTGAGCTGCAGGTTATCGCGTATCCGGATCGGGCGGACGTAGATGCCGAGTTCTGCCGCACACTGCCGCCGCACCGCCGCCACCCTTGAGAGCAGGTCGCCCCCCTGATCCTCCTGGGTAAGCGGCACCAGGCTGTAACCGATCTCGATCTCTAACGGGTCGACCTGGAAATAAGCGAGGACGTTCTCCGGCTCCTTCCTGACCTCCCTGACCCGCCGGACCTGTTGTTCTTGTTCCGCCATTTTGCGGCGTGCCTCTTCTTGGAGAAGGCTGTACCCAATAAACCCGGCCGCCCCTGCCATGCATAAAAACAACAGATTCGGCATCGCGGGCACCAGCCCCAAGATCAGCAGGATGCCCGCCGCAACAAACAGCGCCCGCGGGTAAGCGGTAAACTGGCGCGAGACCTCCCGGCCGAAGCTTGCCTCAGCGCTGGATCTCGTCACCAAGACGCCGGTCGCCGTAGATACCAAAAGTGCGGGTATCTGCGTGACCAGGCCGTCCCCGATCGTCAACAGCGTATATGTCCGCAACGCCTCCATGACGTCCATCCGCATTATCACCAGGCCGATGACCAGCCCCCCGATGATATTGATCGCGACGATGACCAGACCGGCGATGGCATCGCCGCGGATGAACTTGGTAGCGCCGTCCATCGCCCCGTAGAAGTCCGCCTCGCGTTGAAGCCGCTGCCGCCGTTCCTTTGCTTCCGCCTCGGTGATCAATCCCGAGTTGAAATCGCCGTCGATCGCCATCTGCTTACCGGGCATGGCGTCAAGGGTGAACCGTGCCGCTACCTCGGCGACGCGGGTGGCGCCGTTGGTGATAACCACGAACTGGATGATCGTGATTATCAAGAACACGATGAATCCGACGATATAGCTTCCGCCCACCACGACTCCGCCGAAAGCCGCGATCACCTGCCCGGCAGCGGCCTGACCCAAAATGAGCCGGGTGGAGGATATGTTCAGCGCCAGGCGGAACAGGGTCAAGACCAGCAGCAGCGTCGGAAAGACGGAAAACTCCAAGGCCTCAAGCATAAAAAGGGTTATCAGCAAAACCACAAGTGATATCAGCAGGCTGGTAATCAGGAACACATCAAGCATGGCCGGCGGGATCGGGATGATAATCAAGAGCACCACACCGATCACCAAACCGGCAATGATTAAGTCACTGTACCGCTTAAAAGCGCCTGTTCCCGCGACACCTGCCGGCATATAAGAGACCTCCGTTATCCTGTCTGCCGCTTCTTGAGCCTGTACACAAGCGCGATGATCTCGGCCACCGCCTGGTAAACCACAGGCGGAATCGCTTCACCCACGTCGACTTTGTAATAAAGGAAGCGGGCGACCCCCGGGTTTTCGACCACGGCAACCCCGTGCTCGGCCGCGATTTCCCTGATCCGCACCGCTAAGTACCCTGCTCCCTTTGCGACAACCTTCGGTGCGTCCATGCCGGTTTCGTATTTGAGCGCAACCGCGAGGCTGGTCGGGTTGGTCACCACAACCGTCGCTTTTGGAACCTCCTGCCTGATGCGGTTGAGCATCACTTGGCGCATCTTGCGCCTGAGCCAGCCCTTGACAAACGGGTCACCCTCTGTCTGCCGCAGCTCCTCCTTAACCTCCGTTTTGGTCATCATCATCTCTTTCTGGTAGGTCCGCCTCTGGAAGATGTAATCGATTACGGCCAGCCCTAAGTAAGCAAGGGCGGCAGCCCCCGCCAATCTGAAAACGAAATCCCCTACCACCCTCAAACCCGTAGCAGGCGCAGCGTTCTGAAGGATCAGCAGCGCGTCGAGGTTTTTCCAGACCAGCAAAATCAGCAGACCGCCGATGATACAAACCTTTACGAACGACTTGAAAAACTCAAAGAGCGCCCGCGTCGAAAACATCCGCGCCAGTCCAGCCGTTATGCTCAACCGGTCGAAGCGCGGGATAAGGGGGTACGGTGAAAAAATAAACCCAACCTGCAAGAAATTTACGGTCAGCGTCACCAACAGCGCCACACAAAAAACCGGTGCCACCAGTTGAAGGCAGAAAACGTCTGCCGACATCAGGAGCGCCGTGACGTTGGCTGGAGTTACCTCCCAGGCGGTGAAGTTCGCTAAGTACCCTGCCGAAAAGCGCGCCATGCTGAAAAAGAACCAGTCTTTGAGCAGGTAGCAGAGTACGATAAGGCAGAGCATCACCGATGCCCCGGCCAGCTCGGGTGAACGGGCTACATTGCCCCTCCGCCGCGCCTCTTGGAGACGTCGTGGGGTTGCGGGTTCGGTTTTCTCTTGTCCCTGCCCGAAAAGCGGCACCTATGTCAACCCCCGCATCAGGATTAACACGTCACCGGCCATTTGCTCGAAAAGCCTTCCTAAAACGGCGCCCGCAGCCGGGAGCAAGCCGGCAAGCACCAAAAGCCCGGCCGTTACCTTCAATGGAAAACCGAGCATGAAGACGTTGATCTGCGGAACCATCCGTACCATCAGCCCTAAGGACAGATCAACCGCCAGCATGACCGCAAGCACCGGGGCGGCCAGCTGCAAAGCGGTACTGAAGATGCCCCCGATACAACGAGCCACAAGCAACGCCGCGCTGCCCGTGGCGGCGCCGCCCGTCAAAGGTATCACCTCGAAGCTCTTAGTCAGCGCAGATATCACCGCATGGTGACCATCGATGCTGAAAAAGAAGATCAGGCCCAACAGAAACATAAACTCAGCCACCACGTTGTTTCGCACCCCTGTCGGGTCTAAGAGTTCCGCCACCGCGAAGCCCATGGTCATTCCCATTAGCTGTCCACCGATCCGCAGCGCGTAGAAAACCATCCCGGCAGTCAACCCGATCGCCAGACCGACGAGGACCTCACCCGCAACGTCAAGTGCATAGCCAAAGCTGCTGTCCGGCTCGACTGTGCCTACCACCGGTGTCACCACCAGCGCAAGGATGAAACCCAAGCCGATCTTTGCCAGCACCGGCATGCCGGAGAGGGCAAAAATCGGAAAAACGGCCATGAAAGCGGTAATCCGGGTGAAAACAAGCAGAAACGTAGCAAGATAACCGAATTCCAACCAAGACCCTCCCGCGTTCGGCAGGCAGTAGTTTTTACATGACTGTCTACTGTCTGCTGACCAGTCCCGTGCATCTGCCGGTCAACGCATGATTAGCGCAAACTGCTCGAACACCGTATTCGCGAAGCCCGTCAACAAACGGACATAGAACGGGAAAAACACCATCAACGCAAGGAATACCGCTAATATTTTAGGGACGAAAGATATCATTTGGTCCTGAATCTGGGTCGTTGCTTGCAGTATGCTGATAGCCAGGCCCACGACCATGCTTACGATCAGGATTGGACCTGCAACAAGCAGCACCATTAAGATCGCCCGGTTAACCATGCCTAAGGCTACGTTTTCAGGCACTCGAACCCCTCCCTAACGGAAGCTTTCAACAAGCGACTTCACCACTAAGTACCAGCCGTCAACCAACACAAAAAGCAGCAGCTTGAAGGGAAGCGAAATCATAACCGGCGGCAGCATGAACATTCCCATGGACATCAGGATGCTTGCAACCGCCATATCTATGACCAGGAACGGCAGGTAAAGCAGGAACCCCATAGCGAAAGCCGTTTTCAATTCGCTGACTATGAAGGAGGGGATCACCACCCTCATGGGCAGGTCGTCCCGGTTATGCGGCGCATCCATCCGGGCAAGCTTAATGAAAAGCGCAAGGTCCTTCTCCCGCGTCTGTTTCAGCATGAACTCTCTAAGCGGCTTTGCACCCCGTTCTTGGGCTTCCTCTTGGGTTATTTGGTTGGCAAGGAACGGTTCGATGGCCTCCTCGTTTATCCGGTCGTAAACCGGCGCCATAACAAACACAGTAAGAAAAAGTGCGAGCCCAATCAGCACCTGGTTCGGCGGCGTCTGGTGGGTACCCAAAGCGTGGCGGAGAAGCGAGAGTACGATTACTATCCTGGTGAATGAAGTCAGCATTACTAAAAAGGCCGGAACAAGCGCTAAACCCGTAAGCACAATAAGGAGTTTCACGCTGTCCACAACCTGTGCCGGGGTGCCGGCCTCTCCCACGGAAATACTCACCGACGGCACCCCCACCGGCTGCGCCAGTGCCGGGGAACCGCCCGCCGCCAGCACAGCGACCAGGAAAACGAAGCACCACCTACCCCTCACCCTTTTCATTCCCCCCGGAAACAGTTCAACCTTATACTGACGGACCCTTGGGTCCGTTCAAGGTTCGACGTTCGACGTTGGTCGGACTTACCGCTTCACCGCACGGCGCCGCTTGAGTTCCCGAATCTTCGAGGCGACCCCCTGTTCGAACCCAAAAACGGGTACCGCCGGCTCCTCGGAAAGGGCCTCGTTAATCTCTTTCAGGATAGTTACCGTTCCTTCCCCGTGCCCCAACAGGTAGCACCTGTCGCAAACCTTTACCAGACTTACTACCGTCTTTGGCCCGAGCGGCACCTGTTCCACAACACGTACGTAGCGACCCGCTCTTACCGGCAGGAACTGTCGGTAAAGGCCGAACCGTAGCAGGAGATAGATCAACCCGATAACTAAGGGAAGGCAGATTAAAAGCCGCACTGCCGCCCAGAAGAGGTCACTGCCCATTTGCCCCACCCTCACTTTCTGATCGCCGGGGTTGATGAATGGCGCTTATCCGCAAGGCAAAGACCCCGTTGAGCACCAGCACCTCACCCCGCGCAACCCGCTGGTTATTGATCAACACGTCTACGGCACCCCTGCCGAACGGTCAAGCTCAATTACCGTACCTACTTGCAAGTTTAGTACGTCTTTCACCTTCAGGGTCGTCTCCCCCAATTCGGCCACTAAATCCACTCTTACGTCTTCAAGAAAGCGAATCCCCGTTCTCACGGGAAAATTGGCCGCCCCGCCGCCATCCAGCGGCGGAAACTGGACCCTGGCGACCGGTGCCGCCGTTTCACGGTCCAAATTCGATAGAAACCGGCGAATTTCTTCTTCTGTCATCATTGGCTGTCACCTACTGCACCAAGAACTCGGAAAGATAAACAGCCGTTATCTTTTTCCCTTCGGGGAGGTGCTTGTTGATTTCCCGCATGATCTCCGCCTTTACCTTTTCAGTGTAATCTGGAGCGGCAACCTCTTCGTAAGTCTTCCGTCGGAGAAGCTGGATAACGTGGTCCCTGATCTTGTACTTGCTTTTTTCTATCTCCCCGGCCGCCCCCCGTGTCCGTGTCCATCTCCCGGAAAGGCGAGAACCACCGTAATCCGGAGATAATGGGTCTCTTCCTGGTCCGCAAGATTGACCACAACGCTTTCGAGTTCAAGTGTCTCGATTTTTTCGGCATGCGGAGCAGGCGGTTCGTGTGTAGGCTCTTTCTCGAACAACAGGAATTTGGCCGCCACCGCCCCGCCGGCCAAGACAAGCAGTACAGCCGCAGCGATAATGATAAGCCGCTTTCTCCCGCCGCCTGACTTGACAGGAGCCTCGGCCTCGTTATTTGCATCTCTTGCGACCAAAGGCACTCACCCTTACCTTGATTCCAACATCCAACTTCTACCTCGGTTTCTGTCAGCTCCCGGCACTCAACCCGCATCAGGGCCCTTTTCACGTCGGTTAACGGTTCTCCCGGCCTATGACTACGAGTTGAGTGCCGGGCCTTCATCCCCAGTAGTTCAAAGCTTAAAGTTCAAAGTAGGATCGCCAACAGCCTGAATGCCGAGCCTGCTCCTGGCAAACATTTACATATTTACCGCTTCAGGTCGATCAGTTCGCGCAGCATCTCGTCCGAGGTCGTAACCACCCGGGCGTTGGCTTGGTAACCGCGCTGGGTGATGATCATCGTGGTGAACTCTAAGGCCAGATCCACGTTGGACATCTCTAAGTAGCCAGAACGGACAATCCCCCGTCCGTTTACACCCGGGGCCTCGACAACCGGCGGATCCGGCAGGGTCATCTGCGTGACGTCCCACAGGTTGTTGCCGCGCCGCTGCAGGCTTTCAACGTTGTTTACCATCGCCAGCCCGATGGTGAAGGTTTGCGTCCCGCCTGCAGCATCGGTGGCCGTTATGGTACCAGTGGTCGTAATGTCGATGCTTACAATCTGGTCCGGATCCGTGAACTGGATATCCGCGTCCGTGCTGTCCGAGACCCGGTAGCCTTGTGCGGTCACGAGATACCCGTCCTTGTCGATGTAAAACGTGCCGTCCCGGGTGTACATGGGATCGTCGACGGTGGTTCCGGTGCTGTCAACGGGTCTGACTACAAAGAAGCCGTTTCCTTCTATGGCCATGTCCAGCGTGCGACCCGTACCCTGAAGCGCACCCTGGATGTGTACGTTATCGATTATCCCTACAGACATCCCCAGTCCTATCTGGGTGGCGTTAATCGCGGTACCGCCCACGGTCTGGGCAAGGATATCCTGGAAATTGGTACGTGAGGTCTTGTACCCCGTAGTGTTAACGTTCGCGATGTTATTGGCGATCACGTCCATCCTCACCTGATGGTTGCGCAATCCTGAAACGCCGGAGAAAAGTGAACGAATCATCTTTATTCCTCCTTAACTTGTAGTGGTCGATTGAAAAAGAGCCCGCCGCGCCCGCTGACCACTAACCGCTGGCCACTTGTCCGCTGGGTTGCTTCCGTCATTCCGCAACCCGCAAGCCCCCTTACGGACCGGCTCGCAACACATGTCGGATGTCAGAAGTCAGAGGCCAGATTTGCTACATAAATTTGCTCCGCACATTTTCTTACTTGATGACCACCGCGCCGTCGATGTTGGTAAAAACGTGATTCTCCTCCCGGGCCACCGCGGTTATCACGGTCCTGTTCACCGTACTGGCCACCAGAGACAGGTTGCCGTATACCAGGAGGACGTCGCGGGTTCCCTTGGCTGCAGCCATTTCCATGGCCTGTCCAAGCCGTTCCAAGTCACCCGCGCTCAGGCTGATCCTTCTTTCCCGGAGACGCCGCTCGGCATGAGCGGACAGTCTGACGCCACCGGACACCTTCAGTTTTTGCTGAAGCGGTGCTGCGAACTCTCCTGCTCTGCCATTTACTGGGGAGACCTGGCCATGTGTTGCCACCCTTTGGCTTTCACCAATCTTATCGAGCATCATCTTACCTCCACCAGGCCGCCAAGATCGTAAGGCATCCCGTTTATAACCAGCGCGACGCTCTCTCCGCTCAGGACCACCTTTTCCACTTGCCCCGTCACCATCTGGTTTCCGTCCGACAAGACCACCTCGCGCCCGATTAGCCCCGCGGCCTGGCTTAAGGACTCGATCCGGTACATTTCCTCCATGCGGGTGCAGAGGTTCATCATCTGTTCAAGCATGGCTATCTGTGCCATTTCCGTTATGAAGGCTCCCGGATCCTGCGGCGCAAAAGGATCAGGGTGGCTCATCTGGGCGACTAAGATTTTCAGGAACGTATCCTTGCTGAAAATCCCCTGATCGGCCCCCGTCTCCTTCGGAGCAGCGTTTCCTAAAGACTGCAAGCCTATCTCCACTTTTCTCATCCCTCCTTAAACTAAAAGGTTGATTCCTTCCGTTGCCAAGGCTGTCTCCTCTACCGCCTGCAGAGGGACAGCGGGCGCCTGAGCGCCTTCCTCCCGGCGCGGCGGGTCTCCGGGTTCACGTCCGTGCTCTTGCCCGACAAAGACATGCGCCTCATTGAGGTTAAGGCCCATCCGCCCGAGTTCCGCTTTCAGGTCTGGCAGGGTGGCTACCAGCAGTTCCTTTACTTCGGCATCCGTCGCATAAAAGTGAACCTTAAGCTTGTGCTCCGACAAGGTCAGTTTCACGGCAACACTCCCCAACCCGGGCGGGTCGAGCTGGAGCTGCAGCCGTACTACGCCCTGATGCCCCCGGAGATCAGTGATCCGCCGGGTAACTTCGCGGAGAAACTGTTGCGGCAGCCCCTCAAGCGGCACTCTCTCGGGTCTGCCGAGTACCGGAACCTCCCTGCTCCATCCTGTTTCGGCATCTTTAATCACCTGCTCCACGGCCCGAGGCGCAACCTCCGTTAGGCGCACCCGGGCGTAGCGCTCTTCACGTCCTTCCGCGCTGCGGACCCGAGGCGCAACCTCCGTTAGGCGCACCCTAAACTCCGAGTCGGTGGAAACCGTCACCGCTTTAGGCCTATCAGCTATTCGCGGGTCGGATAGTGCTGCATGCCGGGCCAAGCGACCATCGCTCTCTTCGGGCAGGATTTTGGTGTCCTGTAGACTGAACTCCGGGTTTTCATCACCCCCTTTGTGTTCCGTGCCTGCGAAGGCTTTAGGAGACTGCAGAGAGAAAGAAACGGCCGTGGCTTTGCGTTGTCCTTCAAAGACAGGTTTTGCTTCACCTATGGCAATATCCGGCTGCTTGATAAGCGCAGGGTTCAAGTCCTTCACCGGTTGATGTAAGAGCATAAACTCCTTGGCGGCCCTATCTCCCGCGGCCTGCAACACGGCATCCGAAGCGGACTGTGTTCCTGCAGCATCTTCAACCGATAGAAGCCCCTGGATCCGGAACAGCACATTCTGAAGGTCTCGCGCAGGCAGTTTCGCAGCCGCTGGCCCTTGTGCCACACGGCCAAGGCCTTCCATACCAGGACAGCACGGTTTTACCGGCAACAAAGCGCCGCAAGGCTCGTGCCTGCCTGTCTGGCAAACAGTTACCAGACCCGGAGTCTCTGGTGGCCCAAGAACCCCAGGAACCTTAAAGGAACCTTTGCCGTCAGCTTGTTGTGAAGATGTCCGGGGTAACAAAGGCCTGTCGTTATTGAAGGCATTGCTTGCGGCGCTTTCAAACAGCCAGGCTAAACCGGCAAGCAAGGCGCCGAAATCGCTGCCTTCAACGCCGAGCGCCAACGCGTTTTTCGCTATGCATCCAGCCTCGGCACCCGATGTCAAGGCGATACCGGAGACCTGATCCAATTATCTTCACCCCCTTTCCGTACAGTCGGTTCGCTCCATTGCAAAATGAAGATTGTAATGTAAATTGCAAAGTTGTTTTTACTGAGCAGTTACAAGCCTTTTTAATATCTCAACCTATCGCTGCTCTGAAAAGCAAGCTGAGAGAGTTCGTCATAGTGCCGCCGCTCCTTGCTTCCTTCCTCCGCTAAGAAGGTTGCGTACCGGCGCTCCTTGACCTTCTCGACGGTAAGCCTGTCACGCCTTGCCGCAATCAGCGCCGCCCTGCACCTGTCTACTTTTTCGGCCGCTTCGCTTAAGTGCTGAGCCCTCAACTTAACCCTTTCCCGGAGTAAATCCCGATAGAGCGCCCATTGTTGCAGTTCCGAAAGCGTTTCCCCGCCCTCCTCCAAGCTTCCTAAATATTCCTCGGCGGCAGCCTTAAGGGTCTCCTCCTGCGCTTCTTTGATGCGCTGGGCGCGAGCCAAGCTCTGAATCGATTCTTCCTCTTTAGCCGCACGGCACCTCAAGACCGGCTCCAAGCGAAAAACAAAGCGTGCCATATGTTACTCCTCCTTTTCGATGCCGAGTAACTGATTGATGCAGTCATCGTAGGCGGCATACTCTGCGGGTCCCTGCCGCAGAAAAGCATTGATCGCGTCGTGTACAGCAATAGCCCGGTCGATCGTCGGGTTGGAGCCAGCGACGTAGGCGCCGATGTTTATGAGATCCTCCGCCTGGCGGTAAGCCGCCATAAGCTCCCGCAGCCGGCTGGCAGCCTGCCTGTGCTCCTCGGTGACCACGCTCGGCATCAACCTGCTGACACTTGTCAGGACATCGATCGCCGGGTAGTGGTTTGCAACCATCAACTCCCTCGAGAGCACAATGTGCCCGTCAATAATGCTCCGCACCGTGTCCGCCACCGGCTCATTCATGTCGTCGCCTTCAACAAGCACCGTGTAGAAGCCGGTAATAGAACCGCTCTGCACGTTACCTGCGCGTTCAAGCAACCGGGGGAGGAGCGCGAAGACCGACGGCGGATAGCCTCTTGTCGTCGGCGGTTCTCCGACCGCAAGCCCGACCTCCCTCTGGGCCAAGGCAAAACGGGTGACTGAATCCATCAGGAGCAGAACATCCCGCCCTGTGTCCCGGAAGTATTCCGCGATCGTAGCCGCCACAAACGCCGCCCGCAGCCTCAGAAGTGCAGGCTCATCGGAGGTTGCTACGACGACGACCGATTTCTTGAGCCCCTCCGGCCCTAAGTCCTTTTCGATAAACTCAAGGACCTCGCGGCCGCGTTCACCCACCAAGGCTATCACGTTCACGTCGGCGCTGCCGAACCGGGCGATCATCCCGAGCAATACGCTTTTACCTACGCTGCTGCCGGCAAATATACCGACCCGCTGCCCGCGCCCGCAGGTAATGAAACCGTCGATAGCCCTCACACCGGTCGCAAATAGCTTCTCAATCCGCCTGCGGGCAAGGGGCGAAGGCGGACGGCTGTTCACCGGCTTTGGGGTTCCCCGCGGATAAGGAAGGTTGTCTATAGGCTCCCCCAGGCCGTTTAGCACCCGTCCGAGCATGTGCTCGCCGACCCGAACCGTAAAGGCACGCCGGCGCGGCTCAACCCGGCACCCGGGACAAACGCCCGAGAGTTCCCCGAAGGGCATCAGTAAAACAACGTCCTCCCGGAAACCCACGACTTCGGCTACCGTGGGCTGCCCTCCCGGAACATCAACCATGCAGACCTCTCCGACAAAAGGCTTGAACCCCTTCACCTCAAGGGTGAGGCCTACAACCTTGGTCACCACGCCGATCTGACGCAGGAGGTCGGCATGCTGCACTCGCTCCCGGTAAGTTGCTAAACTAACCGCCACTGCACACTCCTCCGAAAATCCACATTATACCAATCCTTAGCCCAAGAAGTTTCAAAGGCCGCTGCCGTTATCCCTAAGGCGCGCTCTGCGCAGTGCCGTTTACGCGGACACGGCGAAGGTGAGGCAAGCGAACAGGCTCCGCGAGTGCGCCGATAAGAGTCATCAAGCAAAGTTAACACCCGACTCGGACACTACCTTTGCATTTGGACTGCTCTTCCCCCGCGCGCTTAGGAGCGGAGCCGCAGTTCGCTCCGAACCGAGCCGATGTCGCGTCGGCACGAAGCACTGCGCGCCGGGGGATAACAGGCAGATAGGCCATTTT
>DTYU01000195.1 GCA_012961725.1 Desulfotomaculum sp. | reverse complement strand
CTTTGGCAGGGAAAAGCAGGCTGCTGACTATATCGGCGTTTTTGAGAACTACCGCAGGCTGGTGGAGGACCGCACGCGGCAACTGCCTCTTAGGGATAGGCCGTGGGTCTATCTTGAAAGTTACAGCGACTATAGCACGGTTGGCCCTGGCTCCGGCGGCTTGCAGATGCTTGAGGCGGCCGGCGGGCGAAACGTTGCGGCCGATACCCGTATCCCATATCCGAAAATAAGCCCGGAGTGGGTGGTAGCAAGAAACCCCGCCGTAATAATCAAAGCGGCGAGCAGCAGGTCTGTCCCGTCGGGATATGGGGAGAACGCCGACGCCATGGAAGCAAAGAGGGCAGAGATACTCTCGCGGCCTGGATGGAAGGGAATATCTGCAGTGAAAAACGGCCGGGTCTACGTTATCTCGAGCGATATCTATACCGGCCCGCGGGCGGTGGTCGGGATCGCCTACTTTGCGAAGTGGATCCACCCGCGGCTCTTTGCTGATCTTGACCCGGCGGCCATTCATAAGGAGACCCTGGCGCGGTTCCACGGCCTCGAGCCCGAAGGTGCATGGGTTTATCCAGGAGGGGAGTGATCCCGGCGCGGCCGGAGCGGCTTCAAAAGAATAGGGGCATGAGCGCTCTCCCCGGCATGTCAAGCGAGCCGGCGCCGGGCGGCGGAGCTGCGGCGATTGAACTCCGCAGCGTCGTCAAGCGCTACGGCCGGATTACGGCGGTGGACGGTGTGAGCCTTGCCATCGGCTGCGGCGAGATCTTCGGACTTCTCGGCCCCAACGGTGCCGGCAAGACCACCATCATCCGCATGCTCACCACCCTTGCCAGGCCCACCGCCGGCGTGCTTTGGGTGGCCGGTTATGACGTGGCCACCAGCCCAGTAGAGGTTAAAAGGCGCATCGGTGTGGTGCCCCAGCAGAACAACTTGGAGCGGGAACTGACCGGGCGGGAGAACCTGCTCCTGCATGCCCTGCTGCACAAGATGGGCCGGCCGGAGCGGGAACGGCGAATCAATGAACTGCTTGACTACGTGGGCTTGGCCTCCCGGGCGGATGAGCGGGTGCAGCATTACTCCGGGGGGATGGCGCGCCGTCTCTTGATCGCCCGCGCGCTCTTGCACCGCCCGCCGGTCCTTTTCTTGGATGAGCCGACGACCGGGCTCGATCCGCAGACCCGCCGCAAGATCTGGGACCTTATCCAGATGCTGAACCGCGAAGGGGTGACGGTGCTCTTGACCACCCATTATGTCGAGGAGGCGGAGAGCCTCTGCCACCGGGTTGGCATCATCGACCGGGGCCGGATGATTGCGCTGGGCACTCCGCGGGGACTCAAGGAGGCCTTAGGTAATTACTGCGTGGAGTACTTGGGCGGGCAAGGCACCGAGCGGCGCTTTTTTGCCGCACGCAGTGAAGCGAAGGGGTTTGCCCAGCGGCAGAACTGCGACGTCGTGCTACGCCGCACCAACTTGGAGGACGTCTTTGTGGAGTTGACGGGGCGTGAGATACGTGAGTCCACGTAAGGTTACCGCGGAGCCCGTGGCTTTGGGCGCTCCTCCCCCTCCGGGGATGCTCAGGTGGCCGGACTG
>DTYU01000194.1 GCA_012961725.1 Desulfotomaculum sp. | reverse complement strand
ATGTTATTTACCGGGTGAAGGAGAGGTTTCAGCGGCCGGTTGCCGCCTATAACGTAAGCGGGGAGTACTCGCTGATCAAGGCGGCCGCGGCGCAGGGATGGGTCGAGGAGCGGGCGGTTGTTTTGGAGGCGCTCACGGCGATGAAGCGGGCGGGTGCGGATATCATCTTGAGCTATTTCGCCAAGGATGTGGCCGGGTGGCTGGGCGACGGGCAGGAAAACTAAGCGGCCGATTTTGTGAATTTATGTAGATGAATGTTATAGAGAGGCAGTGGAAAGGTGATCGTATCCTGGAACACAACGAACGAGTGTAACTTGAAGTGCGCCCATTGTTACCGGGATGCCGGAGCTAAGAAGGCTGAGGAGCTTTCAGCCGAGGAAGGGAGGGTGCTCATTGACGAGATCGCCCGCGCCGGGTTCAAGATAATGATATTCTCGGGCGGCGAGCCTATCATGAGGGAGGACCTGTACGAGTTGGTCTCCTACGCCCGGGAGAGAGGTTTGCGCCCGGTTTTGGGGACGAACGGAACCCTGATCACGCCGGATGTGGCCAGGCGGTTGAAAGAGGCCGGGGTGATGGCCGCCGGGATCAGCCTTGACAGCATGGACAGGAAGGCGCACGATGATCTGCGCGGGGTGCAGGGCTCCTGGGAGGCTGCCGTTGACGGGATGCGGGCGTGCCGGGAGTCCGGGGTGGGCTTCCAGGTTCACACCACAGTGATGGACTTCAATTACGGCGAGGTGGAAGATATCACGGATTTTGCGCTCAGCATCGGCGCACAGGCGCACCATGTCTTTTTCTTGGTGCCGACGGGACGCGCGGCGGATATCGCAGAGGCCTCCATAAAAGCCGAACAGTATGAACGGCTGCTGCGGCGGCTCTTGGAGAAGCAGAAGCAGGTCCCGCTTGAGATTAAACCCACCTGCGCCCCGCAGTTCCTGCGGATCGCCAAGCAGATGGGGATAAAGACGCGTTTCACCCGCGGCTGCCTGGCCGGGCTCTCCTACTGCCTGATCAACCCGGTGGGGATTGTTCAGGCCTGCGCCTACCTCGACATCCCGGCGGGAAGCGTGCGGGAAACGCCCTTCTCCACCATCTGGCGGGAGGCGGACGTGTTCGCGCGCCTGCGGACACGGGAGTATACCGGAAGATGCGGGCGGTGCGAGTACAATGACGTTTGCGGCGGGTGTCGTGCAAGGGCGCTCTTTTACTACGGGGATTACATGGGTGAGGAGCCCTGGTGTCTTTACCGCGCCGGGAGGAGGGATTAGGTGACGCCGGGTCAGGGTTTGACTGAAGCAGACCGTCAGCTTTTAAACGCGATGCAGGAAGGCTTCCTGCCGGTGCCGAACCCCTTTAAAGAAATAGGGGCCCGGTTGGGCCTGACGGAGGACGAGGCGATCGCCGAGCTGAGGCGCCTCAAGGAATCGGGGGCGATCAGGCGTCTGGGGGCGATCATCGACTCGCGAAAAATAGGGTACACCGGGACGCTCTGTGCGATGAAGGTGCCGGGGGAACGCATCTCCGAAGCGGCGGCCGTGATAAACTCCTTTCCCGAGGTTACGCATAACTACGTGCGTGAAGGGGAGTTCAACGTCTGGTTCACGGTTCTGGCCCTGTCGGCGGCGCGGATACAGGAGATCCTTCATACGATCAAGCGGGAAACCGGTATCAGGGAGCTTCTGAACCTGCCGGCGCGGCGGATATTCAAGATCCGCGTGAGCTTCGACCTGGAGGGGGAGAGGTGACGGAAACCGAACGGCGCCTGATAGCGGAGTTAGGGGAGAACTTTCCGATCGAACCCCGGCCCTTTGCCGTGATCGGTGCCCGTTTGGGCCTGACGGAGGATCAGGTGATCGCGCTGGTCAAGGAGTTTATGGCCCGGGGGATCATCCGCCGGCTTAGCGTCGCTTTGCGACACCAAAATGTAGGCTTCACCGCCAATGCCATGGTCGTTTGGAAGGTGCCACCGGAGCGTTTAGAGGAGGTCGGGAAGATGCTGGCCTCTTTTCAGGAAGTGACCCATTGCTACGAGCGGGAAACGGCACCCCAGTGGCCGTACAACCTCTACACGATGGTTCACCGTCCCCACCGCGGGGAGTGCCTGGCGATAGCGGCACGCCTCAGCGAAGCGGTAGGAATAAAGGAGTACCGGGTGCTCTTCAGTACAGCCGAGCTCAAGCGCTCAAACCCACAATATTTCACAGAGAGAGGGTAAGGGGATGCGGTTCGACCGCTCACACAGTCTTTTTGATGAGGCCCAGAGATACTTGCCGGGAGGAGTTAACAGCCCGGTACGGGCGTTCAAGGCCGTCGGCGGCGGTCCGGTTTTCATTGAAAGAGGGGCCGGGCCGAGGGTGTTCGACGTGGACGGGAACGCGTACATCGATTATGTTTGTTCATGGGGACCGTTGATCTTGGGACATGCGCACCCTGCGGTGGTTGAGGCCGTTCGGAACGCTGCCGGACGGGGGACGAGTTACGGCGCGCCTACAGAGGCCGAAGTGGAGCTTGCACGAATGATAGTCGCGGCGCTCCCAACGGTGGAAATGGTGCGCCTGGTGAATTCCGGTACGGAGGCGACGATGAGCGCAATCCGCCTTGCGAGGGCCTATACCGGGCGGATGAAGATAGTGAAGTTCGAGGGCTGTTACCACGGACACGGGGATGCCTTTTTGATCAAGGCCGGTTCCGGAGCGCTTACCTTAGGCGTGCCCACCAGCCCGGGGGTGCCGGGTTCGGTGGCGGGTGATACCGTCACCGCACCGTATAACGACCTGGAAGCGGTCAGGCAGATTTTCGAACTCGAAGGAGAACGGATCGCTGCGGTGATCCTCGAACCGGTAGCGGGCAATATGGGGGTTGTGCCGCCGGCGGCCAATTTCTTGGGTGGATTACGGGCGCTCTGTACCGATTACGGGGCACTGTTGGTCTTCGACGAGGTTATTACCGGGTTCCGGGTAGGTTACGGCGGCGCTCAGGAGCTGTACGGCGTGGATCCCGACCTCACCTGTTTAGGGAAAATTATCGGCGGCGGTCTGCCGGTGGGGGCTTACGGCGGCAGGAGAGAAATCATGGAGTTAGTGGCGCCGGCGGGGCCGGTATACCAGGCCGGCACCCTCTCAGGAAACCCGCTGGCGGTGGCGGCGGGTATCGCGGCGCTCGATCTGCTCAAGCAACCTGGTACCTACGACCGGCTGAATGAGCTGGCGGGGCGGCTTGCCGCCGGCCTGGAAAATGCGGCGGCGGAAGCGGGCATCCCGGTCACTGTAAACAGGGTCGGCTCAATGCTGACGATCTTCTTTGCTCCCGGGCCGGTTCAGAATTTTGCCGGTGCAACGTCCGCAGACACGGCAAAATTTGCGGGGTTTTTCCGGGGGATGATGAACGCCGGCGTTTACCTGCCGCCTTCGCAGTTCGAGGCGCTCTTTGTATCACTGGCGCACACACCTGCCGAAATCGACGAGACGATAGCGGCGGCTGCGCGCTGTCTCCGGAGCATCGCTTAGAAAGGGGGGCCGGAGACGGCCGTCGTTAAGCGCACCGGCTGATGCAGATTAAAAAAGTGAGAGGAGGAGCTAAAGATGTGTTCGGGAGGAGCGATTCCCCGGTGTATCGTTGAGCTGACGGGGTACT
>DTYU01000193.1 GCA_012961725.1 Desulfotomaculum sp. | reverse complement strand
TGCTCCGTGAGGCAGGCTTTAAGGTCCCAAAAGCCGGAGAGGTTTACTCTATGTAGTTGGGGTTTTCATCACGGTCCGGGGAAGGCTACTCCTCCGTCAGGCCTGCACGCCTTTTTTTCGGCAAAGGGAACAGCTTGTGCATTCCTTTACGGAGAATACGGCACGGAGGATTGTTAGCGCCGGGGCAGACGGTTTATGGCCATGAATTACAACCCTTTGGGCGCCTAAGGCCAAGAGCGCACTTATCAGCAGGTCGTCGTTTTCTGACTCTCCGCTGGGGACGTCTGCCGGAGGAACCACGCTAATTTTATTGCCCTGCTTGTCACAAATGGCAACGCCTCCGTTCCCCTCCGGGAAGCAGTGTATCTGTTTGACGCTTCCGGCGTGGCGCTGCTTGAACTGCTTTAGAAGAGAGATAAACTCCCTCCATTCCTGTTCTAACATTGCCTCGTCCAGTGCCCGCCAGATTACCGCCATAAGGAAGGCATCGAGTCTCCTTAAACGAAAGCGCAGGAAACCCTGGAGGTCTATGCGGCTTTCTTCGGAAAGGCAGTCGTTAAGCGACGCCAGTATTTCAGGTTTTACGGACTCAAGAAGGCCGCGAGCGGCCCGGAGCCGCCTTTTGACGTTCTCGCGTACCTTGTTGTCCAACAAGCCCTTCTTTAAGAAGTCTTCGGCACGGATCTCAAGCGCGTGCCGTGCTAAAAAGGAGCCGACCGCCCGAATGAGCCTTAGGCGAACGTAACGCGCTTCGTTCTGACTTGCCGTTATGATCTTAACACGGAATATCCCTTTTCCCGCGGCAGTTTGGCGACAGCGAAAACGGTCACGCCGCAGCGACCTCATTTCTTCATGCAAAGCCGCAGCAAACTCCCGTTTTAAGCTTTGACTGACGCGAAACGTCAGCTCCAACCCGCCACCTCCGCAAGCCAAGGCCCACCGGGTAACTTATGCCTTCAGGCAGCAAAATATGTATTCACAGATTACCCGGTTCTTGCACCTTCCTTATCTACAACCAGCGCTAATACCCTGCGGACGCTGTGCCGCCTCGAGCGCTTTTTCTGACTCTGCTGCGGTAAGCTCTGATGATGTCATGCCGGCGTAATACTCCTACTAATTTCCGCCCATCCTCCCTATTCACAACGGGTATCCGGCCGTACTCCCCTTCGGCGGCCTTGAGCACCCTGTCCAGAGACTGGTCGGGATATACCACGAACGGTGACCTGGTGGCGATATCGCCGACGGTAAGATTTTCGTCCTCTCTCCCTAAGAACCGCTGAATATCCGTGTACGTAACAATGCCTACAAGCAAACCGTCTTCGTCGACCACGGGGAAGCCGTGGTAACCGCTCTTCTGAAACAACTGGAGGAATTCTCTCAGCGGCATGGTTGCCGGCACTACCGGGAAATCCCGCGTCATCGCCTCGCCCACGGTAATGGTGCGCATGACGTCGATCAGTTCTCCCTGCTCAATATCCAACCCGCGCCGCACCAGCTTCAAGGTATAGATTGTTTCGCGCATCAAAGCGCGGGTGAGTAACGTGCTGATTACGACAGCCGTCATTAAAGGAAGAATGATGGCATAGTTGCCTGTCATTTCGAAAATTATGAGCATCGCGGAGAACGGGGCCCGGGCTGCCCCAGCGAAAACCGCTCCCATGCCTACAATCCCGTACGCCCCGGCGGGCGCGGTTATGGCCGGGAAAAGACCGTTAACGGCCGTGCCCAAGGCGGTTCCAAGCATGGCTCCTATAAAGAGGCTCGGTGCGAAGATTCCGCCGCTTCCACCGCTACCGATCGTGACAGAGGTCGCAACGATTTTGAGGAGGCACAGGGTTAAAAGCATGTCGAGCGCCATTCGGCCCGCCATCGCCTTGGTAATCCCTTCATACCCGACGCCGAAGAGATCATGGCTGTAAAGTCCCATGACTCCCATTACAAGGCCGCCCAGCACGGGCTTAAAATATTCCGGAATCTTTATGGAGTCGAACAGGTCCTCGGAGCGGTAAAGCAGGTGGATGAACGTTACGGCGACAAGAGCGGCAAAGATTCCGAGGGCAACGTAAAAAGCAAACTCCCAGCCACTGGTTATACCAAACTCCGGAACAGAAAAAGCACGCTTATTCCCGAGAAACGCCTGCGACAGGAAGTCTGCAACGACAGAGCTGATCACCACGTAAGCGAACTTCCTGGTGACCACGGCACCCAAGATTACCTCGAGCGCAAAGAAGACCCCGGCGATGGGGGCGTTAAACGTCGCCGAGATCCCGCCGGCCGCGCCGCAGGCGACAAGTGTTTTCACGGTCTCGTCCGGCAGCCTTAACCACTGGCCTATAGCAGAACCGGCCGCCGAACCGATCTGTACGATCGGACCCTCACGCCCGGCGGAACCGCCGCTCCCGATGCACAGCGAGGAGGCGAGCGACTTAACGACGGCTACGCGGGGGCGTATCCTGCCGCCCCGTACCGCCACTGCCTCCATGACTTCAGGCACCCCGTGGCCCTTGGCCTCACGGGCGAAGAAATAGACCAGGGGTCCTACCAACAACCCTCCGGCGGCAGGTATCACAATTACGTAATAATCGCCTAAGAAAGAAAGCGCCTGACTTCCCCCGCCGAAAAAAAGGGACCGGAAGCTCTCGATGAGCCATCTGAAGGCCACCGCTCCAAGGGCCGCTACGACCCCGACAATAACGGCCAGGACCAGTCCTTGCCCCGTCTCGGACGTTTTCAGCGCCGAGACGAAAGATTTAAAGGAACGCGCCCTGCTTGCCACCGAGGTGTCAGCTTGGTTGTCTATGTGTACACCCGGCGTTTTCTGATTACCTCCCTTACAAAGCAACAAAATAAGAACAGCATCCGTACACCGGAAAACCGTCACCGACTCGAAATGATTTTCCTGCTACAGGTTGGCGCAAATTACTGGCGCGAATAAAACAGGTGACGGTTCTATCAGAAAAACGTCATATTTTAGTTTATTCTACAGTTCTAAATTTTTGTTGACAAGGGAATTCTTTCGCGACGCTCAATCGTCCCTGCGCAATAAGGAGTGCCGAAGTGGGGAGTGGCGAACAACATGCAAACCCGTTTGTGGTCTGGATTCTGGCGGGGGAGGCAGGACTCGAACCCACAACCTTCGGTTTTGGAGACCGCTGCTCTACCAGTTGAGCCACTCCCCCGCATTCTTCCATAATTATAAGTCAATTCAGCGTCTAAGTCAATGTCAACCTGCCTGCCGTCAAGCACGGCGTACCGTCCGGCAAAAATCCGAACCTCGTCTCAGGATAATTTATTCGAGACCGTGAAACCATAAGAAGCAGAGGTGATATTATGAGCAAGACGGGATACGCCTTGCTGGTCAAATTTATCATGACTTTTATCTTTGCCGCGTTCACCTTTGCCCTTATCGACCGAAACGCATGGGGTTGGGTTCTTCTCGTCGCTTTAGCGGTTACCGCCCTGAACTACCTGATAGGCGATCTCCGGCTGCTCCCCAGCTACGGTAACATCGTGGCGTCTGTTGGCGAAGGCATAATCGGCGGGCTGACGGCTTGGGTACTCGCGCTGCTTGTGCCTGCCTTCGATACCAGTTTCGCCGCCCTATTTGTATTTGCCGTATTGACGGCGATTGGCGGATATTTCTTCCACCAGTACCTGCTCCGCACCGAAAAGGCAGCCCCTTAGCTCAAATCAATGCATCATGGATAGAAGCACCCGTTCAGGGTGCTTTCGTTCTCAAACCAACGTTGAAAGAATCTTGCGGACGGCTTGGATTGAGGCCTTAAAACTCTTGAGTTCACTATCGGTAAGGGCAATCTCGATCACCCGTTCGATCCCGCTATTGCCGATGATGGCAGGAACACCGGCGTAAACGTCCCGCTCCCCGTATTCACCATTCAGATAGGCCGCAACCGGCAGAATGCGCCTCCTATCGCGTACAATCGCCTCTATCATTTCCGCTATGGCGGCTCCAGGAGCGTAATAAGCGCTCCCTGTCTTCAAAAGTTCCACGATTTCCCCGCCGCCGTAACGGGTGCGGTTTGCGATTTCGCTGAGTCGCTCCGGGGGTATGAGCTGTTCCACCGGGATCCCGCCGGCGTAGGTATACCGCAGGAGGGGCAGCATCTGGTCCCCATGGCCTCCAAGCACCAAGGCCGTTACGTCTTCAAAAGAGATCCCAAGCTCGAGCGCGACGAAGGTCCGAAGGCGCGTGGCATCGAGCACCCCGGACATCCCCATTACCCGGCGGGGTTCTAAACCGCTTGCCCTCTGCGCTAAGTAAGTCATTGCGTCGAGGGGGTTCGTCACCACGATGAGAACTGCTCCCGGAGAATAGGCAGCCGCATTTCTCGCCACGTCACGGACAATATTGGCGTTGGTTTGAACCAAGTCGTCACGGCTCATGCCGGGACGGCGCGCCACGCCTGCGGTGAGGACCACCACATCAGAACCCGCCGTCTCCTCCCAGTTATTCGTGCCCTTTATCCGGCAGTCGAAACCGGCAATCGGCGCCGCTTCCATCAAGTCAAGCGCCTTCCCCTGGGGCATCCCGCTTACTACATCAAAAAGGACGACATCACCGAGTTGTCTGACAGCGGTCCAATGGGCGGCGGTGGCACCGACATTGCCGCTGCCTACTACGGTTATCTTGCTACGGCGCATTATCCTCCTCCTGAATTATATACTAAACACGATTAGCGGCTGGTTTGGACGCTTCCGCCTCTTCCGCCTCCTCGCGTGCTTTCTTCCGTGCAAGCGCACGTTCCGTGAACCGGACGATCAACACACTGACCTCGTAAAGACCGTACATCGGCCCGGTCATCATCAGGCAGGTGATTATGTCGGGCGTCGGCGTAATCGCCGCTGCCAGCACCACGGTTCCGAAAAGCGCGTACCGCCGGTTCTTTGCTAAAAAAGCACTGGAGATTAGGCCGAGCCGCGCCAAAAGAAAACTGGCGAGGGGCAGTTGAAATATTACCCCGAAGGGTATCAACAGGTAAATGGTAAAGGAAATGTACTTATCTATAGTTAACATAGGCACAAGCTGGTCGCCCGCAAACTTCAGCAGGAAGGCTACCGCATACTTGTAGACGCCGAAGAAACCAAAGGCCACTCCCCCGAGGAAGAGGAAGAAAGAGCCGAAAACAAAAAGGAAGCAATACCGCCGCTCAGTTCCTTCGAGTGCCGGTGAGACGAAGCTCCATACCTGCCAAAGGATTATCGGCAGCCCCGCTAAGAACCCCATGAAGAGTGATAGCTTGATCCTGGTCATGAAGGCCTCGGTGACCGCGGTAACCACGGGCTGGTGACCGGCGCTGGTTATGGGGCTAAGGAGAATATCCATCACCTGTGGGCTGAAAACGTAGGCGCCTGCGGCAAACACAACGACCGCCGCTATAGAAACGATCAGCACCCTGCGGAGCTCTTCCAAGTGCCCTGAAACTGTCATTTCCTTCTTGTACGAGTCGCCCATTTTAGACCTCTCTCGCCGTAGAAGAACACGCTGATTTGGACCCTATCAGCCCTCCTTTACGTTTTCGGAGCGTCGTTCTCCTTTGTACCGTCGGTAATGCTTTTCTTTACCTCTTGAACCTCTTCCTTTACGTCCCTAATCTCTGATGCCACATCCTCCGTAATTTCACGGGTCGATTTCCGGAACTCCCGGATGGTCTTACCGAGAGACCTCCCGACCTCCGGCAGTTTACCCGGTCCAAAAATGATCAAGGCGAGAGCAAGAACCAGGATCAGTTCAGGCGCGCCAATACTGGGGAACATAACGGTCACCTCCTCAATGCCTGTTCAATAGTTTTTGCATTTCTCATGTTGCCCAGCACTCACTATCAAGCTGCTTTGACAAGCTGCTATTTCCTTGAGGCTAGCGGAGGCCTCTCCTTCGAAGCCATAAAAACCGCCCTGACTGCTGGGCCAACTAAAAGAGTTCGTCAGCAAGGGAGAAAATCCTCCTCTTTTAGAGAGGCCGAGTAGTGCCAATTACTTCTTTACACCGAAATCAGAAGATCTTGCTTTCCCTGCGGTCAGAAATCAGAAGCTGCCAGCCAAGAGAAAGAAAGGAATTCGCGCAGCGAATTCCAGCAAATAAACATTCTGGATTCTGACTTCTGGATTCCGAATTCTTAAGCAGAGAAGAAAGTCCCTCTAATTCAATCCTGATGCCGGCTTTCAATATGCCTATCTACTTTCCATCCATACCCGTTACCTGACACCCGTTTCTATATATCCACCCTTACTTTCCGTTCCCCGGGGTTTTTACCGCAACGAGGTGAACAGAACATCCCAGGCAAGGGTCGAATGAGCGGACAACCCGCAGCACTTCAATCGGGTTATGGGGATCGTTTACCGGCGTGCCGATAAGCGCCTGCTCTATTGGTCCGCATTCATCCTGATCATCGCGGGGACTGGCGTTCCATACGGTTGAAGCTGTAATCTTATAATGTTCAATTTTATGGTCCCTGACCTCGATAAAATGCCCAATGCATCCCCGTGGCCCTTCCCAAAGACCCGTTCCGCTCCCCTCTTTGGGCACTGAACATGGCAAATGCGTCGGTTGACCGGGTTCTAACCGGTTTAACCAATCAGACATCGCGTGGGCGACCATTTTACACTCCACGG
>DTYU01000192.1 GCA_012961725.1 Desulfotomaculum sp. | reverse complement strand
CTTCACCCACACCCGCTCCGCACACAAGAACGACCTGCCGGGAGATCCGAACCCGGAAGAGTTAGCGGCCAAGGGGGAGGTTGATATCGTCGCCTTTGGCCACACGCACATCCCGGAGGTCCGCTGGGAGGGAGGCGTCCTCTGGGTCAATCCCGGTCACTTGAAGGAACAGGACAAGAAGGGGTACAGCCCGAGTTTCGGCCTGCTTGACCTGAAGCAGGGAACAGTGAAGGCACGCCTGGTTGACCTGCACTCGGGCGTCGTCTTCGCCGAGTGGGAAGGCCGGCCTTAGGGACAATATACGAGGAAATCGGTCAACTTTGGACGCTGGCAACGATCCCGGCACCGGTTCCCGATGAGAACTGGCCGCAAACTGCCGATAAGGCCTTTATCGCCTTTTGGGAACTAAAACAGCAGAAACGCCGAGAGATCGAGGCCAGTATCCAGCGCAGCGCCGAGAGAGACACTGTAGTACCAACCAAAGGTAAGGCGTGGCGTTGTGCCTGACACCGGTCCTGTTACTGTACAGGCCATTCCGGTACCCACGGTAGAAGACCCAGCCACAGCACCGGTTCCTTCCTTCGAACAAGGGGAGGCACACGCCCGCGCGAGCGATACGGCGAGCGACCACCTCACCACCATACTGAACCTGCTGAAACGGTCTGGCGGGGTAATCTTCCCCGGCAAGATCCACCATGCTCACGGATTGGGTAAAGTGCTTGTAATAGCCCACCGAGACAAAAATCCGCGCTACCGTGAAGCGGCTGCTCCACCAGCACAGATACAAGCCCGCCGCATGTGAGCCGTTAAGAGTGATTATTATGGAGCAGGCGGAGAGTCTGTACCGCGACTGGCCGGAGGCGGCCTGAGTGCTGAGAGGCGCAATGTGGGGTCTAAACGAAAGAGGAAGCACAGGCATTTTAGTCGCGAGCTGAGTGCGGGACAAATGGCGCGTGGCAGGCTGAATAGTCACGAAAGAAGGGATTTCCTGTTTTGCCTCGAATTCCACAAGAACAGGCATTGCTAAAGCACCTCTCTATATCAGTAAAAGGGGGAGCCGCATTTTGTATAGAGAAGAGTTGGTTCCTATTATTCAACGCGTGAGAAATGAGCAGATGCAAGGTCACGAAACCCGACGCCACCTTTATGTTGAACTGGAAAAGCAGTTGGGCAGACCAGTAGTTGCCTTCTTTACGAGTTTCAGGTTCCCTGTAATGATCGAGAATGAAGATGCCGATATGTTAGAAGGTATTCTTCAAAAAACGGACCTTCCGAGCGGCTTGGCTTTGGTTATTAATTCTCCTGGCGGTGATGGCCTTGCGGCGGAAAGGATAGTCAATATCTGCCGCAATTATAGCGGCACCAAAGAGTACTGGGCGGTGGTACCGGGTAAGGCAAAGTCTGCTTCGACGATGATCTGTTTTGGCGCCAGCAAGATTATTATGAGTGGAACATCAGAATTGGGGTCTATCGACCCGCAGGTCATTGTGCCCGATGAAAATGGAGTGGTCGTCAAGAGGTTTTCTGCTTATAATATTATTGAAAGCTACCGTGATCTTTTTTCAAGAGCAATAAAAGAAAAGGGCAACCTCCAGCCCTATTTGCAGCAATTGGCCAACTATGACGAGCGAGAGATCAAGGAACTGGAAGCAGCTTGCTCTCTATCAGAAGATATTGCGGTGAGAACGCTCGGCTCCGGTATGATGAGAGGTATTCCTGACAGGAAAATCAAGCAAAAGTTAGAGATTTTTCTAACACCAAAACGAACCAAAGTGCACGGAAGACCAATATACGCTGATGAGGCCCTGAAGTGCGGGTTGAATGTAGAGTTAAGGGACAGCAAAGAAGAGTGTTGGAAGTTGGTTTATGAACTTTATATCCGAATAAACACTTTGGTAGCTACAAGAGTGGCGAAATGTATCGAAAGCAAGGATCATTCGTTTGTCGCCAAACTTACCAAAGGCAGCCTGGCAGAAGGAGGGGAAGGTGATGTGTAAGAATCAAAGAGCTGAAAACAGAAGTTTTGAAACAAGAGAGAGGCGTCTTGCGAAAGCTAAGAAGAGTTACCACCGGATGGAAAAAGAAATTCAACCCTTTCTAAAGCGGCGCCGGATTCAGTATTTCTCTACTGCGGGACAGTGGTATGACTCGGCCAGTTTGTTTACTGAATCAAAATAGGAAAAATAATGCATCAAGACGGAACAGGCCCACGTTAATCGTGGGCGTTGTTATTAAGCGAAATTTCAAGAAAGATAGCGGTAGTGCGATCATCAGGAGAACGTATCGTAATTTTCAGGGAAACAATGAGAAAATCTTTGCAGTTGTAAGGGCGTTTGAGTGATCGGTGAAGCAGCGCAGCATATCCCGAAGTCTCTTAGGGATAAATATCCGCAGGTGCCATGTCGGAAGATTACCGGTATGCGCGATAGGGCAATTCAGATTCATGACTATTTTGGTCAGAGGAAACTGAGCTGCGTCGGGCTGCCGGCGGTTGGCTGAGGTACTCATTCTCCAGGAAAAAGCAGGTCGTCAAGCGAACTCTTCAAGAAATACTGCATATCAAAATAGCGGTCCCAGGTCGTCTCAAGCCAAGAAAAGCGCGTTTCCTCAGCACGGCTGAAGAGGAGCCTGCCCTTGCTTGCCATATAGCCCAAAGGCACCGGGACGTGGTTCAGGACTTTCACGTCCACCGGGAGACGCAAAACCTTTTCCATTTCCACCCCGAGGGAAAGCTCGTAGTCGAGGGCTTTTTCTTCGCCTAAGGCATCCTCCTCGACGTAAACGCCAATATCCAGATCACGACACGGCAAAGAAGAGAGAGACGACCCGAAGGCGTAGGCAAAAAGTATCTCGGTGCGCCGGCTTAAAAGCTTCTTGGCTTGTGCCAAAAGTTTTTGCCGGGCCTCTTTGTTCAGACGGAACTGTTTTTCCAGGGCCATCCCTTAGCTAAATCTCCTTCCGGGCGGCACTTCGTTTTCAGAAAAGCAGCGACTTCGTTAAGGTAGCGGTCCAAGTCGGTCAGGTCGTTGCGGATGATCGCGTGGACTTTTCGGTCGTCTACATACCCATACTGGTGGACCAAAAGATTGCGGAATTTCGCCATCCGGGCCAGCTTTTCAGCCAAAGGACCGCTTATGACGCGTTTTTCCGCGAGGAGTTCAAAGCATTCCGCATAACTGTTGGGTACGCGCTTTGCCAAGCGGACGAGCAGGTGGTTGCATATATCTATGGCTGCCTCGGTGGCAACGAGAAGGTAGTATTTGCTCGCTGCTACACCTTTCTCATCGCTCAGGTAATCTTGTAGGTCAAGCCCGGCAAACGGAGTCAATTTTTCCATCGCTTCGCGGATCGCGCTGACTTTTTGGCCCAGCTTCAAAAGGTTCACAGGTAAGGTCACTGAATTCACCTTCCCGCACTTGAAGGCAGTATACTTCGCTCCCCTCCAACTGTCAAGGAAAACGCGGCAAAAGACTTGTCTCAGGTGCGCCGGTTTCGTTTAGGCCTGCAAGAAAGCGAAAAAAAATAAGCGGGGCCTCCCCCCGGCGATTGGGCAAGCCGCCCATTCCAAAGGAGGCCCCTCCGAAAGCGAGTCTTTG
>DTYU01000191.1 GCA_012961725.1 Desulfotomaculum sp. | reverse complement strand
GGCCGACGCGTCGATGCTTGGCGATCCCGCGCTCAACCTCTCTTTGTACTTCGGCAAGGGATATACCGCCGCCCCGCCGGATATCGAGCTGAAGCACGGAGACGTTATCGAAGTCGGGGAGTTCTCCCTTGAAACGCGCCACACACCGGGGCATACGCAGGGGAGCGTCTGCTTCGTAGCACCTGGTGCGGTTTTCAGCGGGGACACCCTTTTCGCCGGTTCGGTAGGGCGGACGGATTTCCCCGGCGGGAACCTCCAGGAACTGCTCCGGTCCGTCAAAGACCAGTTGCTCTCCCTGCCGGAAGCGACCATCGTTTATCCGGGACACGGTCCGGCGTCCACTATCGGTGAGGAACGGGAGCACAACCCCTTCTTGACAGCGGACTGGTAAACAGAGGACAAACCGCCAAGACGCCAAGGATTATCAACAAGGATTGTCAAATAAGACGTTGACAAAGGTTCTGCAAAGAGGTCTTTGGTTGAGACGGGATCGGGAAGGTCGGTGAGGAAGTCAAAGGCGGTCTTACTGTGAGAGGTATCGATTGTTGTTGATTTGGCGGTGAGAGCTATGGAGGGTAAGTTCAGGTTTTCTCCCAGGCCGAACCGGGCGCACGAGATAAACTGGCGGCCATGGGGCGACGAGGCCTTTGCAGTGGCGCTGGTCGAAGATAAACCGGTCTTCCTGACCATAGGCGCAGTCTGGTGCCAGGGCTGTCACTTAATGGACGAAGCCGGCTTTTCAGACCCCGAGGTGATCAGACTGTTGAACGAAAGGTACATACCGATCCGGGTGGATGCCGACCGCCGTCCCGATATAAACGAACGTTACAACAGGGGCGGCTGGCCCAGCAATGCCATTTTAACCCCGGCAGGGCGGGTGATTACCGGGGGTACCTATATTCCTCCGGAACAACTGAGGCGGGTTTTGGCTGAGGTCGCCAGTGCTTGGCGGGAAAAGCGAGCGGAGTTCCGCAGGGCGGAAGTAAAACTTGCCGGGAAAAAGCCGCCGGAGGTTGTCCCGGCACAGGTACTTGATCTCTCCCCGTACGAGCAGACCGTAGCCGCACTGAAACGTGCCTATGACCCGGTTTGCTACGGCTTCGGGCGCCACGCAAAGTTCCCGTTCCCGCATGCGCTGGAACTTGCGCTTCACGCCGCGCATACCGTCCGGGATGAAGAGGTGCTCGAGATTGCGACTAATTCACTGCTCGCGATGGCCGGCGGCGGGATGTACGATGTCGAAGAGGGCGGCTTTTTCCGTTACTGCACCACCAGGGACTGGACGGTGCCGCAGTACGAAAAGCTGTTGGGCGACAACGCGGCGGTGCTATACGTATGCCTGCAGGCCTTCCAGGTGACGGGTGAGGTGCGTTTTACGGATACGGCCCGGGATGTTCTCTCCTACCTTGAGAGACACCTCCTGAATCCAGACGGGACTTGGGCCGGCAGCCAGGATGCCGACAGGGAGTATTATAATCTGCCGTACGCCCAGCGGCGCCGCCGGGGCGCTCCCTATATCGACCGCACCGTTTTCACCGACCAGAATGCGGTGCTTGTGAGCGCGTTAGCCCTGGCTACCTGGGTACTTGAAGAGGACCAGTGGCAGCGAAAGGCGGTCAAAACCGCAACGCAGCTCTGGGAAAAGGCCTACCGGGAAGGAAAGGGGATGGCCCATTACTTCGAGTCCGGGGAGCCGGAACTTTTTGGCCGGCTTTCCGACCAGGCAGCCTTTGGCAGGGCATGCATCAATCTATACAGCGGCACCGGCGATACGGTATGGCTTGAGCGATCCCGGACACTTGCAGAACTCTGTCTCCGGGAACTCCGCGCCCCCGGCGGCGCCCTGTACGATGCCAAACCCGACCCCGGTGGGATAGGTGAGATGGCTGTTCCGCTTACCAGTGTGGGGGAAAACGGCCTGGCTGCGCGCTGGCTTCTGGAGTTAGGTGTACTTTCCGGCGATCAGCGTTATACCGATGCGGCAAACGCTGCGCTTAAGGCGCTGGTACCGGTCTTCAAGCGTGAAGGGCTTGCAGGGGCGGCCTTCGCCTTAGGTGTCTGGGAGGTACTTCATCCATGGACCTGTGTTACGGTGGTGGGAAACCCCAAGGATAAACGCACGGCGTTGCTGCACCGCCGGGCACTTGCGGCTTACGCACCGGCCAAAACGGTCCGGCTGATCCCGGCCGAAGGTGCCAGGCTGCTGCAAGCTGCCGGGATCGAGGCAAGGAAGGAGCCCTGTGCCTTCGTGTGCCGGGGTACCGCCTGCTATCCCCCGGTAACGGAACCCGCCGCCATGATTGAGCTTATGCGGCCAGACTTGGCTTAAGTTGCCTCTCTCATTCCTGAATGAAGCTTCAAAGCAATTCGGGCCATCGTCGACGACCGTTTACTATCAGATGGTATCCCCAGTTTTATTCTCGAAATGCGCCATGAGTTTTTGTAACTCGGCGGGGCGCCCGCACACCGTCACGCGGACGCCATCGGGGAGGTACTCCTCTTTCAGGAGGCGTAAACTCTCCCGGAAACGGCTGATCTTACCTAATTGGTCGAACGGAACGAGAAGGACGACCTCCGTTGCGGGGTAAAGGATTTCCTCAATCCGCTCTAGAAGCAGGTCGACGTTGGTACGGTAAAGCGCTGAGATAACGACGCCGTTAACGGGAGGATCCCCGGCAAAGGAGTCCAGCTTGTTATAGACCTTGAGCACCGGTTTCTCCCACAGACCGAGTTCGCCCAAGGTCTCTTCTACGGCGGCCACCTGTTCATCGAGGCGGGGGCTGGTCAGGTCGACCACGTGTAGGAGGAGATCCGCGACGGCAAGCTCTTCAAGCGTGGCCATAAACGACTCTTTGAGCTTCGGCGGCATCTCCTTGATGAAGCCCACCGTGTCGGTAAGGAGTACGAAACGGCCGGAAGGGAGCCGAATACGCCGGCTCACCGGATCCAGCGTCGCAAAAAGCCGGTCCTCGGCCGCAACCTTCTGCCCGCTGATAGAGAGAGCATTTAAAAGGGTTGACTTGCCGGCGTTTGTATAGCCCACCAGCGAAACGGAAGGGATGCCTTCGGCCTGGCGCCGCCTGCGGAGAAGCGCACGGGTCTCCCGCACCGCCGCAAGTTCCTTGCGCAAGCCGTGTATGCGGTCGCGGATGGTCCGGCGCAGCACCTCCAACTTTGGCTCGCCGGGGCCGCGGGTGCCGATCCCGCCGCCCAGGCGCGAGAGTGCGCCGCCTAGACCATAGAGACGCGGGTAGAGGTAGGTGAGACGTGCCAGTTCCACCTGGATCTTCCCTTCCCGGGAATGGGCGCGGCGGCGGAAGATCTCAAGGATGACCTGTGTCCTGTCCCATACCTCCGCGTCCCCAAATAGGTCCTCAAGGGCTTTCACCTGGCGCGGGGAGAGTTCGCGGTTGAAGACCACCGCGTCCAGTCGATCGCGTTTTACCTGCTCCTTGACCTCGCTTATCTTGCCCTCACCCAAAAGGTAGTTGACGTCAGGCTGGCGGTGCTGAATCACCGCATCAACCGCTTCGATCTCGATGTTCCGCAGCAGTTCGCGGAGCTCTGCGAGGTCGTAATCGATCTCCTGCTTGCTCTCCCCGAGAGAGAGATAGCAGATAAGACCTTTTTTGATGTTTTACCCCCTTATCTGTTAAACTCAACCCGAGGCCCCGAGGCTAGCAGGAGAGTTGGCCTGGGTTGGCAAAATCCAAACATAGTTAACAGGTCCGGGGAAAGGCTTTCACCTCCTGGCAGTTCGACTGCTTTCGGAAGAGTTGCCTTTCCCGGCAAAAACTGCAGGCAAACCGTGGTTCATAGAGGGGTGCGCTTCGAGCGCCATGTTAGATAAGGCTCACCGCTTGCCTGCGCCAAACCCTATTAAGTATCCAAGGAGGCGGTACCCAATGGTCTTTGTTGGTATCGACTGGGCAGACAGCGAACACGAAATCTACCTCCTCAGTCGGGATGGCACCGAACTCGCCTGCTTTCGGGTTCCCCACACCCGCCAGGGGTTGGAAACCCTCAAGAAGCGACTTCTACAGCATGTCAACGTACCCGAGGAAGCGCTCTGCTTTCTGGAAACCAGCCAGGGACTCCTGGTACAGTTCCTCCTGGAAAACGGCTTCCCGGTTTATCCCCTCAATCCCAAAGTGGTTGACTATCGGCGCAAACCCTCCGGGGCCAAGAGCGACGCCATCGACGCCCGGCTACTGGCTGATATCGGGCGGAGCGATTTCCGCCGGCTGCGGCGCCTGAACCCCGATTCGGAGCACATCCAGGAACTGAAGACCCTGTGCCGCGACCAGGATGCCCTTCTGGAGGATGTCACCCGCCTCACCAACCGCCTGACTGCCTGCTTGAAGGAGTACTATCCGGTCGCTCTCGAGCTCTTCTCGCGCCTCACTCTGCCAGTTACGCTGGCTTTCCTGCGCACCTACCCCACCCTGGAGGCGGCCCGGAAAGCCTCGATATCCGAACTGGTGTCCTTCTTAAAGGCGCACCGGCACCCCCAGCCCGAGTTGGCCGCGCAGCGCATCTACGCCAAGCTCGAGGCCCCGCAACTCGAGGCACGGCCAGCTGTGGCCCGGGCCAAGAGCCGGTTCATGCTGGTACTGGTCGCCCAACTCGAGCCTCTCCTGGAAGCCGTCAAAGAATACGACGAGGAGATCACCCGCCTTTTTAAGTCCCACCCCGACAGCCCGATCTTTGCCAGCCTTCCGGGTGCCGGGATCCGGCTGGCGCCGCGGTTGCTGGCGGGGTGGGGCGACGACCGCAGCCGTTACGAAAACGCCGCCGCCGTGCAGGCCTTGGCCGGCACTTCACCCGTCCTTTACCAGAGCGGGAAGTACCGCTTCGCCCGCCAGCGCCGAGCGTGCGTAAAGTTTCTGCGCCGCGCGCTACACCTGTTTGCCTTCCAGTCAGCGCGCTTAGTTCCCTGGGCCCAAGATTATTACCAGCGCAAACGCGCTGCTGGTAAAACGCATCACGAGGCTTTACGGGCCTTAGCCAACATCTGGGTACGGATCATCTTCGCAATGTGGCTCAACCGCCGCCCTTATGATGAATCTGTCTTTCTCGCTGCCAAGGCTAAGCACGCTCCTTTGGTGGCCTAATCTGTCCCGCGTCTCTCATGCGGGTCACATATTGACATAGAGGGTCTTCCGCGGGAGTGACAGTTTCAGTGCTGATGGCGGCGAGCTCGATTCTTAAACAGATCTTTTCGCGCAAAGCAGTAAAAAACCCTTTCAAATTTTAGGGACACCTCAAATTTTGGGGACACCATCAAATTTTGGGGACACCATACTAAATTATCGTCAAATTTTGAATTTTGGGG
>DTYU01000190.1 GCA_012961725.1 Desulfotomaculum sp. | reverse complement strand
TCCCGGCAGAGTGCCGCAACCACCGCCGTTACTTCTTCCGCCTTTACTTGCCGCATCCTGTCGACCCCTCACTCACCCGCGCTCAAAAAACTCCTGCTTTACTTCCGCACCACCCTGCGGTTATCCTTCCCAGTCAACACCAAAAGCCTGAGTCTCTGCGAGACGTTTGCGGAACTCGAGTCCGTTGCCCAGGCCCAGAATTTTGCTTTACTTAGGCAAAATTTTCTTTATAGGGGTAAAGAGTCGGTCATGCATTTCCGATGTAGCTTTAGGGAGGTGATCCTGATGTACAACGGCCCGGAGAGAAGAAGGCACCCGCGGCTCACCATCGGCTTTGTCGTCAGCCACCGCGTCAAAGACAGCGGCGGCACCTATGAGCTCAGCCTGACGCAGAACATCAGCCAGGGAGGGATGTTCATAACCGCCAGCAGGCAGTATGCCCCTCATAGCGACCTCGAGCTGATGCTGCGGTTTCCTTTTGTACGTGAGCGGGTCAAGCTCACAGGGAAGGTTTTGGACTCAAAAGAGGTGGCAAAGAACATGATTTACGCCACCAGAATCCAGTTCCTCGACCCGGAAGAAGAAATCCTGAGAAAATTAGGGAGCTTCATCCAGAGCCGGCTGCTTGCAAGCGCCTGAGCGCCAATGTCTTTTCCTGTAACTGACCGAACTTGTTCCTTTATGCCCACGAGGCGGTGAAGCAGGTTCATTGTTTGGCAGGAATAGTGGAGATAGGACTCAACTCGGCGTCCCAGTACACGTAAACCAAGAATACGCTAAAAACAGGAAACTGACATAACTTCTGCGAGTAGCTTGCAGCCAGAAGATATCTCTTTTACATCCGGCCAAGCTGCAGTTTCAACTCCATTCGCGCTTTGAGTTTGCGCCCTAACTTTTCGACGAACGCATCTTTAGAAGGAATGTTCGGGTTATTGCGGAAAGCCCTAAATAAATTGTCGGTGGTGGACGACTCGATTCTCGTCTGGAACAATTCGCACTTGTCACCAGCACGTCTTAGATCGTATGTCGTGAAGATGATTTTATTTCCAGGCTTGTAGCCCATCCCGTTCAGATTATACCGATCGAGAAAATCCTGGTAGACAGGCTCTTGCACGACCCAGTAAATCCTATGACCCCAGTGTTCGAGGATTATCCCTTTGTTCAGGATTTGGGTAAAAGAACGCTTCCAAATGTCGGCTAAATTCAGCCCAAATCCATAACTCCCACCGGCAACGTCTTTCCCCTGCACAAAATCCTCAAGTGCTCCCACCAGTTTTCCTGTCGCTGTAGTTTGCGCTGTCTGAAACTCAATAATAACGAAATCCTCTATATCGCTGCTTAAGGGCTTATGCTTAACCATCACGTAGTCAAACGTCCCTACGTTAGTCAAGCCAATCTCACCAAAAAGCGATAGATTATTGAGGTCGTTGAAATAGTGATCCGCAATATCCTTAAAGATCACACTATCCTGTAAAAACCTTCGGGGACACAACGCTATCGCCTTATCCCCATACTGAACAGAGCAGACTCCCATCGGATACGGAACAAGCCGGCTCTTCTTGTTGCACTTCAGGCCTACAAAAGGACACCAATGCCTTTTTTGGTCTTCTCTGGATTGAACCGAGGTTACGTCTATCGGATACCCAAACACTTCAGCCGGATGCTTTGTCATTATTCCTCCCTCCCCCAACAAGCAGGTTCTTCCACTTGCTATGGATCTGTTCTTCACTTAACTCAGCGTTTAAAAACCAGCCTAACGCCGCACCACAATCACGGGAAAAGGCATAACTGTCCATCTGCTCAATCCGGGAGGGCTCGGACCATTGAGGGCGTTCGCTATTGGCTGAATTCGGCCTGAGCACTAAAATGACATCGTGTTTAAGGGCTTTAAGCGTTCTGATATGTACCGAGGTAGGGTTCTCGGAAAGAACCACATACCGGTTGAGTAGCACAAAGCCAGCCCGCTTCAAGGAAATTGTCAATTCAGCCCAAGCTTCCGGTTTAAAGTGGTGAAAAGTAAAGACCAATCTTCCGGTTTCTTTTTTTACAACGCGGGCACATTCTTCCCAGATCTGCGCGAGCGCTGCCGCATATTTGCCCGCCTGAGAATCTTCCCCTTCAAATACCGCCGAGGCGTACTGATCATAACGCCAATCGGCTTCCTCGGGCAAGAACAACCTGAGCCAAACCCTAAAGAAGTTCGAAAGATCGCTATACTGTACATTATCATAATACGGCGGGTCGGTGACGACATAGTCTACAGACTCGTCGGGGAGGGGAAGTTGCCTCGAATCCCCCTGGAAGACATAAAAACGCCTGTCACCCTCCCGCAACATATCAAACGAGATGACCGCCTGCCCGCCATCCACTTCTCCATGGATTTTCACCTCAATCGTTTTACCGTTAACGATTCGTCGCTCGGTGGGAAGCATTGCCCAGCGACCGCCTCTTGCAACGCGGTCAAAGAAAAGCCTGCGTAACGTCCCTGAGGTCTTTCCTGTAAAAACAGGGTTATTCTCTAAGGCAGTATAGGGAAAAGAATAGGCATGGTGAGAAAAGACGTGGCGGATAGCCCCAGGCCGCCGTCGATCAACACCTTTGTAGCCGCACAATAGAGAATTAAACTCTAACGAGGTTGAAATCAACAATGATAACCATAACCGCTTATCTGGCGGAAAATCAGCCAGAAGGCGAATTGCGGTATGCAAATAGATAAGCTGGCGCGGTGTAAACAGTTCTAAAAAGCTGCGGATGTTCCGCCGGTGCAAATCATCTGACTTAGGACCGGTCGGAATATTGAATCCATGAAGTTCCAAAAAGTGCAAATTCCTCACTGTCATCTCAATATACTTCAGTCTTTCCCGATCGTCTTCGTCCAGGCGCTTAAAGAATTGACTATGAGCCGGGCATACTCCCACTATCACTAACGGACGATAACGCTGAGGAAAAGGTTCTTCAAGGATATCTTGAAATGGGGAATAGCATATCCCACACTTAACTTGGCCTTTAGTGAGAATCGCTGCCTCTACGTGCCCACCGTTACAATGAACCTCTGCAGTGCCATAAACCTCTCCGCATACCCCACAAAGCTTTATACTCGGTTTATTGTTATTTTCCCGCAAAACAAGATTGTCAACAAACAGGACCTCGCGACATCCGCATCTGCGGCGCAGCCCGTACAATACAAACTGAACCTCGGACAACTCTTGGCAGACCGGGCAGCGCGTTTGATAGAAGGAGTACAGGACGTTATGCAAGGCATTAAAAAACAATTTGAAGGCTTTTATTTTTTGCTCCACCGGAATCCAGTTCAGTGATGCTCTCACCTGCAAGACAGGGATCGGATCAATATCTACACCGATGACGTTCGCGCCCATACGAACGGCTTCGTGAAGAGTTGTGCCACCGCCCATCAGCGGGTCAAGGATAATTTTGCCCTCTAAACCGCCGGGCTCGTAAAAATCGCGCTTGGCCGGGTCAGCCACCAATTGTTTAAGAATATAGCGAAACGTAGTGCCGGAACGACGCGCCCACCATTTATGCAAATAGGTATTAGGCCGGTAAAGGTGCTTGTTGAAGGATTCAAGCGAGGCCAATTCGTTAGCCGCCTCTTCAGGAAACGTTTCGTCAATAGGTACTACCGGCACCCCGTCTTTATCAGGATCAAAATTTAGAAAAGAGAAGACTTGCTGAACCGGGACGGGCATCTACTCATCCCTTTGGTGCTAATTTAACGTTCGCTTAAGTTTGATTCCACACCAATCGTTTGTTCTCCTTCCACAAAAATGGAGGCCCTCACTATATTTTTTGGAAAAATAAACCTCCAAGCGAATAAAATGGCCTGTATTTCCAGTTGCGGCCCGCGGGAAGAATAAGAACGGAGGTGTTGCCCTTTGCCGAACCAAAAGCGAGTTTTGGTCCCGGAAGCAGCCTCCTCATTAGACAGATTTAAAATCGAGGTGGCCAATGAGATTGGCTTACCCACTTACGGCCATGCGGCGATCACCCCCGAGAACTACCCCGAAATACTCCGCCGGATGAAGTACGAAGCCGCCGCGGAACTGGGGCTTGACCGCTTCATCCGCGAAGGCTACTGGGGAGACGTCCCGGCCCGCCTCTGCGGTGCCGTGGGCGGCCGTATGGGCGGGAAGATAGGCGGCAACATGGTCCGCCGCATGATCCGCTTTGCCGAACAAAACTTTCCGCGGTATTAACCGCGGTTTTTTTTATTTTTACCGTTTTTGTAGCTTTTAATCGATTGTTTTTAGGTGAGCACAGTCATTAAAAAGAAGTAAGATCGCCCTTCCTTTTTCAAAAATTTCCAAAATGTTCAAAGCGACGTTATCCTGCTTTAGCCGCCAGTACTGGTTCAGGTCCATATGCAGGAAGATCCCTACGGCCGCCCGGATGGTTCCGCCGTGAGAGACGACCAGCACCTGTTCTTCCGGGTGGCTAAGCGCAATCTCCTCGAGTGCCCTCACCGCACGAAAACCAACCTCTTTCAGCGTCTCGCCGCCCGGCACGCGTGCCGTGTAAGGAGCCGTCCACCACCGCTGAGAGGCCTCCGGAAAGCGGGCTTTGATCTCATCCCGCGTCAATCCCTCCCACTCCCCAAAGTTGATCTCCCGAAGGTCGTAAACAGGAGTAACCGTCGCGCCGTGGGGTTCAGCAATGATCCGCGCCGTATCCATCGCCCGGCGGAGGTCGGAAGCGTAAAAAGCAGCAAACCGCTCGGAGCTAAGGCGTTTCGCCAAGGCCTCAGCCTGCCGCACGCCCCGGTCGCTTAGACCAATGTCCGTATGGCCCTGGTACTTCAAGGCGTGGTTCCAGAGCGTCTCCCCGTGACGAGTCAGGTAGATCCGGCAGCCCATCGCCTTCCCCCAAAAATCACCGATATGCTCGTCGATCTTCTTTTTTCCCCAGCACGTCTTCTAAGGCCTCCACCAAACGCTCGTTCTCACGGCGCAGGCGCACCGCCACGCGGACGAACCCTTCCCCTAAGCCCGGGAAGTCACTCGCGTCCCGGACCAGGATGCGCTTCTCGGCCATCCGGCGTGTCACTGCTGCCGCTATCCCTGTGCCCCGGAGATCGAGTAGCAGAAAATTGGCCCTGCTTGGCAACACCTTAACACCGGGCAGTTCGGCAAGTGCCCTAACCAAAACCCCCCGCTCCGCCATCACAACCCTCCGTGTCTCCCCAATATATTCGATATCCCCAACCGCCGCCACACCAGCCGCCTGTGCCAACAGGTTCACGTTCCAGGGGGGAGAAGGGCCTTGACCCTTTCTACCACCGCCGGCGCTGCCACCAGCGCACCGAGCCGCAGCCCCGCAAGCCCGAAAAACTTGGT